>NZ_PNDP01000055.1:0-91145 GCF_005886415.1 Pseudoalteromonas sp. S327
CACACAATTGTGTGGCTGTTTTGTTTGTGTTTGCTATAAAATTAATACTGCTTTAGACTTCTAAACATCTATTCGTACTTGTGTTGTTGTACGTATTTTAAAAGGCTGATTATGATTGATTTACCCCAACTAGATTTAAAAAATAAAGTGTCGGAGCAAGAGTGGCAATTGCGTGTAGATTTAGCAGCTTGCTACCGATTAGTAGAGCATTTTCGTTGGGGGGATTTAATATACACGCATTTATCAGCACGTTTACCTGGCACGGATCACTACCTTGTAAATGCGTTTGGCTTAACATTTGACGAAGTAACTGCATCAAACCTGGTAAAGGTTGATTTGCACGGCAATATTATTGACGACACCCCCTTTAGCATTAACCCGGCAGGTTTTACTATTCATAGCGCAATTCACGAAGTGCGTGAAGATGCTCATTGCGTTATTCACTTACATACTAAAGAAACCATTGCCGTTGCTACACAAAAAAATGGCCTATTGCCACTAAGCCAATACTCTATGTTTTCGCTCCCTTCGCTGTCGTACCATGGCTATGAAGGGCTGGCTGTAAATGATGACGAGCGCAAAGTATTACAAGATGATTTAGGCAATACCAATCATATGCTATTGGTAAATCATGGTGGTTTAACCGTAGGTCCAACCGTAGGCGATGCCTTTATGCGTTTTTATGACTTGCAACGTGCCTGCGAAATTCAGCTTGCATTACAAGCCAGCTCACAAGAGGTTATTCCGGTGCCGCAGCCAATTATCGACAATATTTATAACCAAGCTAATGTGGTACATAGCGGCAGCACAGGTGGGCAATTAGCGTGGCCTGCCATGTTACGAAAAGCGTACCGACTTGATCCCAGTTTTGCACAATAGCCTGCGTGGCTAATAAGGAATTTTAATGAAAGTAAATCGCGTAGAAGTATTTGATATTCATTGCCCTGAGCGTCCAGCTTGGACGCCGGTTTTTGTACGTATTCATACCGATGAAGGTATTAGTGGTGTAGGTGAGGCTGGTTTAGCTTACGATTTAGGCCACAGCGCAGCAGCAGCAATGATAAAAGAAATGGCTGATGCTTTTTTAATTGGGCACGACCCGTTTCAAACCGAAAAGTTATGGTCGCGTATGTTACGCGAAAGCTTTTGGGGTTTAGGTGGCGGCCCTGTTGTTTATGCAGCAATGAGCGCCATAGATACAGCACTTTGGGATATAAAAGGTAAAGCACTTGATTTACCGGTATACCAATTACTGGGCGGTAAAGTAAACGATAAGCTACGTACTTACGCATCGCAGTTACAGTTTGATTGGGACAGCGAATTTAAAGCGTTAGTACAACCGCAAGAATACGCAGAAGCGGCGTTAAAAGCGATTGGCGAAGGTTATGATGCAGTAAAAGTTGACCCTATCCAATACGATAAAGACGGCAATACGTATTACGACCGTACTAAAATAATTTCTCGCGCCGAAATGAAGCTATACCGTGCTCGTATGCAAGCTATACGTGAAGCAGTTGGTGACGAAGTGGATATTATTTTTGAGTGCCACAGCTTACCTGGCGCGACCTCTGCTATACAAATTGGTGAAATAGCCGAAGAGTTTGATTGCATGTACTACGAGGAGCCAGTTAACTACTTAAACCATTCTTTACATGCAAAAGTAGCAGATAAAGTGGCAGTGCCAATTGCAGGCGGTGAGCGTTTATACAACCGCTGGGGTGTGCGCCCTTATTTAGAAGATCAAAGCATTGATGTACTTCAACCCGATATCGGTTTATGTGGTGGCTTTACTGAAACTAAAAAAGTGTGTGACTACGCTGATATTTTTGATGTGCGAATTCAGGCTCACGTATGTGGCGGGCCAGTTGCAACAGCTGCATCGCTTCATTTAGAAACCGCTATTCCTAACTTTTTGATTCATGAGCATCATACATATGCCATTAAAAAGTGGAACCGAGAGCTGTGCTTACAAGATCCACAACCAAAAAATGGCTTTTTTGAAGTATCAGAAGAGCCAGGCTTAGGCATTGAATTAAATGATGAGATTGTTATGCGCTCGCAGCGTGTAGAAATTAAATAATTTAAGCTTTATTTAAAGAGCGTTATTTAAATACTATTGTTTAAAGTAAAAGCCGGTAAGTGATAGCTCACTTACCGGCTTTTTTATAGTTGTGTTTCTCTAATACCGATGAGCAATACCATTTGAATAGTTAGTGGGTTTAATTGGCAAGATTGATTGTACACGTAACGCCTTTTATCTCAGCGGTGGCTTTACTATCAAGGTGGCGTATATAGCAGCGATTATTGTTTATCATTAACTCAAATTGATCGGGAAAGTTAAGCTTTTGATTGGCTGTTATATCGCTACGGTTTGTGTTTTTAAGAGTAAAGGTACTGGTGTGAATAAAGATATCGTCAGCAAGCGTTACGTTTTTTATATGCATTAAGCGCTCTATAACACGCGCTACCGCTTGGCTATTTGGCTGGGTAAGTAAGGCATGATGCAGCTTAGGAGTAGGCTGCGTGTTAGATGCGCAACCACTTAAAATAGTTAAAATGCCAAGGGCTGATATTTGCGAATGTAATGTCATAGTCATTGCCGCATTTACGTAAGTGGTTAAATTTAATATAGCTTATCTAAGGTATGTTATAAAAATGCTTAGCATTTGCGTAGCTAAGGTTGTGCCATATTTTATTTGTTTTACACAAAGCTTGATGGCTATGCCAAACATCATTATAGCTTGCGTTAATTTGGCAAACCGGAAAGTTACTCGCAAACATAATGCGCTGCTCACCAAAGTACGAGAACATAGTTTCAAAACAATCTTGTTGCTGTTGTAAATTCAACGCTAAAAGCTCAAAACCCGAAAACTTAATCGCTATATTATTGTGCGCACTTAGCATGCGAATGCTTTGCTGCCAGTTATTAATATTATTAGGTAGGCCGCTATGGTTTATTATTATTTTTAGCTGAGGCAGCGCCTTAGCGTAACGAGCAAGCTGAGCGGCTATTGCGGTATTTTCAAGCTCAAACTGGGCTTCATAATGCAGCCCTTGCTGGCAAAGGGTTTGCAAATTACTAAAGCACACTGGGTTTAATAATCGCTGTGCGTCTGCGCCTTCGGTGATATCCCGTATGCCTATTAAATGCGGGTGGGCAAGGGCGTTTATTGCTTTTGCAAATTGCTCAGGTGCGCAATCTAACTGAGCGTAACTAATGGCTTTAAAGGGAAGCTTTTTTAAATGCGCCGTTAGCCAATTAAGTTCGTTAATGGGGGCGTTGTTATCAAAACCTGCCTCTATATGTACTATGCCGGCGAGGGTAAAGTCACTGCTCTCTAGTAGCTTTTTTTCACTAATAGGTTGTTTTATTAACTCTAAATTTGGCCATGCTGGTGGGTTTTCGCCTTGCAGCCAAGTATATTGCCCCTCGGCAAGGTTAAAAAAATGCACGTGGGGGTCAATAATTTTCAGGCTCATTAGCATGTGCTCATTGTGTGGTATAGCCGCCATCAATATGTTGTAGGCTACCGGTTATAAAGCTTGCATCATCACTTGCTAAAAAGCTAACTAACGCGGCAACTTCATCAGCTTGTCCTAAGCGGTTTAGCGGTTGAAGGCTTGCTTCTTCTGCCACTATATCGGCCTTGTTAGCCCCACTTTTTTTACAATAAGCATCTATCGCATTATGAAATAGAGGGGTTTCTATTGTCCCTGGGCATACCGCATTCGCGCGAATATTAAATTGGGCGTAATCAAGTGCTGTAGTTTTTGCCATAGAAGCAAGAGCATGTTTTGTCAGGTTGTAGGCAAACGAGTTAGGTTTACCAATTATTGACTGATCTGAGGCTATTAAAATAATAGCGCCATTGCTTTGCGCTTTCATGCTGGGTAGTACACTTTGTACAGCCGCATAGGCTCCTTTAACGTTCAATGCAAATAACGCATCGAAAGTGTCCTCATCGGTATCCTCTATGCTAGCACTGAGGTGTTTACCGGCGTTAGAAACAAGTACATCTATGCGTGAGCTTTGTTTACAAATGGCCGTAATACAGGCTTTTACAGCACTAACATTACTCACATCGCATTGGTGAAAAACCCCCAGCTCGCTGTACTCAATATCCAGATTGTGCACCGTGTAGCCATTTTCAATAAAGCGTTTTACAACCGCTAATCCAATGCCTTTTGTACCGCCTGTAACAATAGCAACCTTAGACATACTTGCTCCTAATTTAAGGTGTGTGATTAGTGAGAGTGACCACAGCCGCCTTCAGCGTGAACATGGCCATGCGAAATCTCTTCACTGGTTGCTTCACGAACCGATACCACTTCTAAATCAAACGTTAGCGTTTTGCCTGCAAACGGGTGGTTTAAATCGCAATCTGCATTAAAGCGGCCTACTTTAACTAATGTTACCTGATGTTGGCCTTGGTTTGAGTGCACCATCGCAGTCATACCTGGTTTCCACACTTTTACGTCACCTTGTAGGTGCTTAAGCGGAATACGCTGAATTAAATCGTCAACGCGCTCACCGTATGACTCGCTAGGCTCAAGTGTTACGCTAAACTTATCGCCTGCGGCTTTGCCTTCAAGGGCTTTTTCTAAGCCAGGAAGCATGCCTTCGCTGCCATGAATATAGCTAAGAGGCGCGTGGTTTACACTGCTTTCTAGTTGCTCGCCCGCTTCGCTTAATGTGTAATGAAATTCAACTGCTGAATTTTTGCTAATTTGCATGCTTGTCTCTTTAAGTTTTTGACTAAGTTAAAAGCCGATTTTACGCGAAATACCGAGCTTTATAAACTCAGCGTGGTTGAATAAGTGATTTTTGTAGATCTTGCAGTAAATCTTGTTTTTGCTGCGGCTGTTTGGGTTTTTCTGCCTGGGGAATAAATAGCGTTAATTGCGTGCCAGGCTTTAAAATGCTTGAGGCACTTAAGTTGTTCCATTTAGCTAAATCACTGTGCGGTACTTCGTAAAGCTGACTAATGCTCCACAAGCTATCGCCTTGTTTTACTTCATAATCTATTTCAAGAGTAGGGATCACGACTTCTTGTGGCTCTAAATAAGGACTAATTTGATAATCTATAGTGAGCGATTTGGGGAGCGTTTTAGGCTGTCCAACCAGCAGTTTTTCACCTATGCCTAACATATTATTTTGTTTGCCATTGAGCTGCTTTAACGCGCTTACCGACATGCTGAAGCGTCTTGCAATGCTGTATAGCGTATCATTTTTTTTAACGATGTATTCGCCAGCAAAATTAGACTTAAAAAACTGACTTTTTAACAGTGCCTCTTGGCCGATAGGTAAAAGCAATGAGTGGGGGCCATTAGGTGAGCTTTGATTTTTTAAATAGCCCTGGTTAAGCGCGTGCAACTGTTTTGAGCCAACCCCAGAGAGCTTAGCGATGACCGAAAAATCAAACTGTTGGCCAACATTCATTTGCGTTGTTATTGGTTTATTAGCCAGTTTAGGACGCCTAAAGCCTTTTTGCGGGTGTTTAACTAAGTAGCTTAGCGCTAACAGTTTAGGTACGTAGTCGGCCGTTTCTTTTGGCAGCTTTAGAGAAAAGTAATCGGTACTTTTACCGCGTTTTTTATTTCGCTCAATGGCTCGTTTAACACGCCCCTCACCACTATTATAAGCCGCTAGGGCGTGTAGCCAGTCGCCATCAAAGCGTTTGTGTAAATAGCTGAGGTATTCAAGTGCGGCATCGGTGGAGGCAAGTACATCTTGTCGGCCGTCATACCACTGATCGGATTTAATCCCAAAATGATGCGCTGTGGCGGCCACTAATTGCCAAACGCCTACTGCTTGCTGCGATGAGGCAATGGTGGGTCTAAAATCACTTTCTACAAAGGGCAGTAAAGCCAGCTCCATAGGCAGGCGCTTTTGCTCAATTTTTTTTACGATATGATACAAATAAGGCGCGGCGCGTTTATTTACAGTGGGTAAATAGTTAGGTTGTTTTAAATACCAGTTAATACGCTTTTTTAAGGCGCGATTTTGATACACCGTAAAATGTAGGTTGTTGGCAATATGCACCCATAGGTTTTTAGCTTTGGTGGGGCGCTTTTTTACAATTGTTTTTTTTGCCTTTACCGGCGGTGCAGTATTGGCTTGCTGTAATTGTTTTGGCTGTACAGGCTCAAGCTCTATTTGGTTTTCGTAGCTTGGCTCAAAGTGAGTAAAAATTTGTGGTGCGTCTGTTTCGGGTTGTGTTTGTGTGCTGTTACAGCCATACAAAAAAATAATTACACAACTTACAAGCAATCCACGCATCTTCATCTCTTATCTACAATCCTTTATTTTTATAACACTACTGCGCGTGCTCAATTAACTGGGCGCGCTTAAGCCCAGCCTGTAAAAATAACTGGCTCGACTTTGTATTTAACGCTTCTTGTTTATATGGTGCTAAAACATCCGCAGGGAAACTCTCAGTAAGTTGCTCAAGCGTTTGTTTTTTATTATTTTTCACATAGGTTATTAAATTTTTTAAAAACATTAAAGGCTGCTTAAGTTGCGCTTTTTCAAGCGCCCCGCCGTGGCCGGGAAGTATTGTACGCAAATTAGGCTGATTAATATAGCGTTTGAGCAAGGCTTGCCAATTTTGTAACTGGCCGTGGCCTGGGTAGGGTAGCCAGTCAACAATATCGCCGCCTATTAGCAGCGTGCCATTATTGGTACTAAGTGTTAAATCGCCGTTTGTGTGGGCTTTTTCGGGCGTTATTTGTACCGCAAAGTTACCTAAATCAATACTTTGTTGCTCGCTGATTACGGTGCTAGGTGATTTTAAGTGATAGTTTTTCCAACGTAAAAAACGTTGTTTAGCTAAAGAGAGCTTTTCGCGCCACTGTGTTTGCTGTTGCTCGGGCAATGTGGCTAAGCGCTGATAGCTCAGCTCTATACTTTTTTCATAGCCTGCTAACTTATCATCATAAGCCTGTTGGTATGTGGCAAAATTATCGGCTACCTGTTTATGCACTATTAGCTGCGCTTTTGGGAAGGCGTTTTGTAATACGGCCATGCCGAGTAAATGGTCGTCATGAAAGTGTGTTGCAACTAAATAACAGAGCGGTGTTTTAAGGTGTTTTTTTAACTGTTTTGCCAGTGCTTCAACGGCTGCAAAGTTTCCGCTTGCATCTACCATGAGTGCGCATTGCTCGCCCTCTATGAGCACTTGGTTGGAATCGTAAAAACGTAACTTATCTTGTTGTTTTAAAAATTGTACATTTTCGTTTATTTGCTGCCAAGTAACCGCTGCCTTACTAGAGTGAGAAAATAAGCTAAGGGTAATAAAAAGGGCGGGGATTACAGTTACTAAAAGGGGTTTTAATGTCATTGTGTGTCTCTGCGCAGCATTTATTTACCCTCATAATAAACAAAAAGCGCACGGGGCGCTTTTTATTTTTTTATTGGGTCACTCGCCAAGCATTGGCTGAGTTTATCAATGAGTTGATCTTGTTGCTGTTGCTCTACACTGGCATGCGTTTTAGCTTCTAGCAACTCATGGCTAAGTGTAAGTGCTGCTAAAAGTATCGCCTGTTGTTCGTTGCGAACTGATGAGCGTTGCTTTGTTTGCTCAACCAAGTCATTTAAATTTTGTGCTGCTGCTATTAATGCATCTTCTTGCCCAACCGGGCATGCAAACTGCTGCTCTTTACCTAGCAACTCAACTGTGACCCGCTGGTTTTGCAGCTCAGACATTAGCTTGCCTGTTGTGCGCTTTGTAGTTTATCAAGTAAGCCTGTTAACGTAGAGCTGGCATCTTTTTGCTTTTCTTCGTTTTCAAGGGCTTCTAGTTGTAAAATTTCGTTTTCGTCGCTTAGTTTTGCGTTTTGCTCTTTTAAGCTAGCAACATCTGTTTGTAATTGGTTGTTGCGCTCGATAAGCGAGTCAATCAGTTGTTCGAGTTGTTGAAGAGTTGTGTTGTTCATAAAGGCGCTCATATAACTGTAATTAATGTCATGCAAATGTAAAGCAAAGTGTGTTGTTTTGCCAGCATTTACGGTGGTTTTAGCACAATTTTATTGTTTATTAAGTGATAATTCAGGGAGGCGGCTTTTTTGTTCATAAATGGTTCACTTAACTGCTCGCAAAGCGGTGTATAGGTTGCCAAAATACAGAGCTTATGGTTCACTGCCGATATTAAATTGCGTATAGCGAAAATTAACAATGCTTAGTTACAGACACTCTTTTCATGCAGGTAACCCTGCCGATGTACTTAAACATTTAGTACTTGCACAGGTACTTCAATATCAAACCATTAAAGATAAACCCCTCGATTATATTGATACCCACTCAGGTGCGGGATTTTTTGAGTTAAGTTCATCTGATGCCCAAAAAACACAAGAATACAAAGAGGGCATTGCTAAGCTTTGGCAACATAGCAGTAAACACGAAGCGCTAAACGATTATATTGCATTAATTAAATCGTTTAATGATGGGGATGAACTGGCGTTTTACCCCGGTTCGCCAAAAATTGCTGAGCATTACTTACGTCGTCAAGACAAAGGCTGGTTTTTTGAATTACACCCGCGCGATTTGCAGTTACTTGAGCAAAACATGCAAGGTAAGCGCTCTATTCGCGTACGTGGCGAAAACGGTTTTGCCGGATTAATAGGGCTACTTCCGCCAGCTTCGCGCCGTGCATGTGTGCTTATTGACCCACCTTATGAGATAAAAGACGATTACGAAACTGTTGTAAGCACACTAGTTAAGGCGCACCAGCGCTTTGCAACCGGCACATATATGATTTGGTATCCCGTTGTTGATAGAGAGCGAATCAATACAATGGAGCAAGGGCTGATTGATTCGGGAATGCGTAATATTCAATTATTTGAGTTAGGCACGCAAGCGGATACTGACGTACACGGTATGACGGCATCAGGCATGATTGTTATTAACCCACCGTGGAAATTAAAACAAACTATGGACAGCATATTACCTGAGTTAGTTGAACTTTTAAGTGAGCCTAGCGGGTTTTATAGAAGCGAGCAGTTAGTCGACGAATAACTGCCTGCCATTATGTAAAGTAAAAGCCCAGCTGGGCTTTTATTTAATTAAAATAAACCGCATTAAAGGTGGCAAGCGTGTTGCCACTGCTATCTTTTAATTCTAAAGACTCACCTTCTATAGCCCACTTTTGCGTGTTATTGAGCATGTTTAACATAGCCGCTTCTTGCTCCATGCTTTGTGAGCACATTTTTTTTGTACTTGCCAATTGGCTAAACGAAATTGAATGTTGCTCTGTGCTGTAGCTGCCGCTGACGTTATTACACCCTAAAAAGCCGTTAACGCGGTTATCTTTATCAAATTGTATAAATGGCTCTTTTGTTCTTACACTGACTGTTTGCGCATTAATTGTAACGGCTTTCCAGTATGTATTTGCAAGCGTAACATCGCTTTTAGGTGAGGCGACTTTTTCAAGCTCAATTTCGTGAAGAATCCCCGAGTTTGCATTTTTAAAAGGGTCGTACTGCATTGTGCTGGTATAAAGAACCTTGTCTTTATTAATGATTCTAGCGGTGAGGTTATAGCGGTGTTTATCAACAATGTTGTTGTCATCATAAGCTAGCTCCACGGTATACGGCGGCGCTTTATTTATATCAATTACTTGTTGAGTAATTATTTCGGCTTTTACATCTGCTTTTGACACATCAGATAGCGTTACAATTAGTTGTGAGCCAGGGCGTGGCATACTGCGATCTTTATAGCTCACTTGCGTGGTTAAACCCATAACGCTTTTTTCTTGTACTGTGGATTGTGATTCGTTAGCTGGTTTTTCACAGCCCGCTAATGTGAGTGCACTTAGGGCTAATAAACCTAAGCCAGTAAATGTACGTTTTTGAAACCTAAATTGCTGCTTTGCCATGCTTGCGCTCCTTATTCCTATATTGCTGGTAAGTGTAGGGGGGAGGAGCTTAATCATGGCTTAATTTTTTAAGGCACAAAAAAAGGCGCTAATGCGCCTTAATATAATGCTTTAACGCTATTTTTTTACAAACTTTGTTAAAATAACAATACGTTGGCCATCTACTCGCCCTTCAATATGTTCAGGGTTATTTGTTAAGCCTATATTGCGTACTGCTGTGCCGCGTTTGGCGGTTAAGCTACTACCTTTAACGTCTAAGTCTTTAATTAAAGTAACCGTATCGCCAGCTTGTAGCACTACGCCGTTACTGTCTACGTGTTTTATATCGTCATCTTCAGCAAGGGCTTTTTTGGCCCAAGTAAGGGTGTCTTCCTCTAGGTAAATCATATCTAGCGCATCTTGTGCCCAGCCATTATCAACAGCTAAGCGCGTTAGCATTCTGTAAGCCACTACTTGTACGGCAGGTGTTTGGCTCCACATGCTGTCGTTTAAACAGTGCCAATGTGTTGGGGTAAGCTCGCTGTTGTTTTCTATTTGATCTTTACAGGTTTGGCAGGTGTAAATGCATTTGTCTGAATGGGTTTCGGTAACAGGAGGCACTTCGTAAACAGATAAGTGTTCGGTTGCGCTGCATAATTCACACTGGTTATTACTGCGCTCGATTAAGGCTTTTTCAATACTCATAAGGCGTTCTTATATAGGAAGAGGTTTACATTTGGCCGTATTATACCCTAGCAAAGGTAGGCGGCGATACTAATCCCTTAAATTTTGTGCGGGTATTGGGTTAATGTATTTATCTTCAATGTGTTTTATGTAACCACTGCTATGTAAGTGTGCAAGGGCTTGGTTAATTTTAGGCAGTAACGCTTTGTGCTTAGCAAGTAAACGCACTCTTAAATAACCATGCGAATGCTGGGCGCCAAACTCAGTATTAATATTTAGTTGTTTAGACCAATACGATGCGGTATGAGTACCTATAATGGCAACATCAATGCGCGCTTTAGATAATGCAATCATTAGCTCTTTTTCAGAGGGAAAATCGACGCGGTTAAATTTTGCATCATCATGGTAGTAGTAGCCAAGTACTGTACCGACCTCTTTAGAGTATAAACTTTGCTTAGTTTGATACTGCGCGACGTTATCAGGCAGTGCGACAATCATTTCGGTTGCGGGGATCAGCGGCTCTGAAAAAATATAGTAAGGGTTATCTCGCTCGCTTTGCGCTAACCATTTCAGAGTGATTACATCAAAATCAATAATGCCGTTTTCTAAGTATTTGGTAATTCGCTTAGTGGGGAGCTCAACGTGATTGGCGGTAATATTTGCTTGCGCCATTAAAGCGGTGATTATTTCTGGCAAAATGCCGGGTTTTTCTGGGTTGCCGGTGTAAAAAGGGTAGTGACTACCTGACGCACTGACATTGTAATTTAGTTCTGGCTGGTTTTGCTGGGCATGAGCAAACGTAGCAAGATGCAAAATAAATAAGGATAAAAACAACTTTAAAAAATACAAATACGTAACCTTTGCTAAACTTTTAACCTTGAGCGTTATGTAATTTAACTCCGCTTGCAATGATCCTAGAATCTTCATAGCAGTTGAATTACAGTGTATAACCTCATTGTAATAAACAGCGCCAAATTAGATAGGTTTTTATTAAGTGAATCCCACAAATATTTTTCAAAACGGACAAAAGCTAACACAGTTTGTTGCAAGGCAACCTATTTTTGATGCGCAGCAGAATGTGTTTGCTTATGAGCTGCTTTATCGCGATTCAGCCCATAATGCATTTCCTGTGGGAACATCTGATGAGCAAGCAACTAGCCGTTTGTTTTTTAATACACTGATGATGCTAGGGCCAGACAAACTTACAGCGCATCATTTAGCGTTTATTAACCTTTCTTCAGCCACTATTTTAGAAAACTTTCCTAAATTGTTAGTACCACAAAATTGTGTGTTAGAAATCGTTGAGCGTACGAACAAAATAGCTGAGGTAACTCAGCGCGTGAAAGCGCTCAAGCAAGAGGGATACAAGTTTGCCTTAGATGATTACGATGGCGACGATAAATGGGCGCCATTACTTGCGCATGTAGATTACATCAAAATTGAAATGGACGATGTAATAATTAGAACTAATATGCGCATAAAAAAAATTAAACGCGCTAATCCGCATGCAAAAATTATTGTTGAGCGCATAGAAACTCATGCGCAATTTCACTCGTTAAAACAAGCCGGTTGCGATTTATTTCAGGGTTACTTTTTTGCCCGCCCAGAGATGATCACTTACAAAGATGTGGAGCCGGGTAAGGTGATTGTGTTTGATTTACTGCGCTTTACGGCAAAAGAATCTTTATGCTTTGATGAAATACAAAAACAAGTAGCCAGAGATGTGGCAATTACAGCGCGTGTATTGAAATTGGCAAATGCCCGCTCGGGCAGTGCTAAATTAACCATTACTTCTATTTCGCAAGCGGTTGTGTATTTAGGAGAGGACAGCATAAGGCAACTGGTACGCGTGCTGGCGCTGAGCGAATTAGGCGCCGATAAACCCTCGGAACTCACAAAACTTGCCTTAACCAGAGCGCAGTTTATTGCGCTATTGCTAGGGCAAAACCACGCAGAACTGGTTGGTCAGGGCTACTTGGTTGGGTTGTTTTCTGTGATGGATGCAATTTTAGATACAGACCTTGAAGCAATTGTTAAAGAGTTTTCGCTAGATGAAAGTATTGCTCAGGCATTATTAAACAATGAGGGCATTTTAGGGCAAAGCCTTGCGCTTATTAGGGCGTTTGAACTAGATGAAATGGATAAAATAGCGGTGTTAATGCCGGCAATAAACAGTGATTTGCATATAGGTCATATTTTTAATTATGTTCTTGATGCACTGTTGTATAGTGACGAAATTATTGAGGCTATTGCAGAATAAATATGCGTAATTGGTTATCTATTTTAAGTATTGTGGTTGCATTAGGGCTGTTATTTCCTGGTGTTACCAAACCTGTATTATCGATTGAGGGGAACATTGATAAATCGCAACTCGCCAAAGCAGGCATAGAAATGCTGGCTGAGGAAGGCGATGGCCGTACCCGTAGTATGTTAATGATGTTCTCTAGCATGTTAGGACTTGATAAATTAGAGGGTGAAATAAACGCGTATAGCAAAACACAAAGTATTTGGGGAACCGTAAACGAGCTAGCTAATAATAATAATTTATTTGTAGCGGCGTTAGTTGGGTTGTTCTCTATTGTGATCCCAAGCTTAAAATTACTGCTGCAATTACTGTATTGCTGCTTGTCACCCAGCAGATTTAAAAATAAGTTAGCTGGGGTTATTTGCGCACTGAGCAAGTGGAGCATGGTGGATGTGTTTGTTATTGCGTTAATAGTGACTTATTTGGCAGGCAATGCACATGGGCAAAGTAGCGATTTACTAATTATGCATAGCACTTTTGGTGAGGGATTTTGGTATTTTAGTGCTTATTGTATTTTTGCTATTTTAGCGAGTAGCTTAATTACACCACCTAAAAAAGAAAATTAATTATTTGAGTTAGCTTAATAACTCAAATATTATTACTGGGTAATTTACTTAATAGGTTTTGTTTTGCAGCGTTTTTACTCAAATTTACTCGTTGTTGTGATGCTACTCACGTTTGTGGGGCAAGCCGTTGCGTCTGTAAATCAGCAGTGCGAAATGCCACACATGAGCCTATCAGCAAAGCATGCCACACATGTAATGAGCGAGAGTAAATTGCATACAGGTATGATGGAAATGGATTGCTGCAGTGATGAAGCAGATGTTCAAAATGATTGTCATTGCCCAATAAATGGCTGTGGAAGCAGCTCTATTTTAACGTCCCCGGCCTTATTTACTGCTTTTTCGTTATCGAGTGAAAAAGTTACCCAGCTTAATAGCGGTATTTCCTCCCCCCCCTAGTAATACTTTATATCGCCCTCCTATGTTTGCTTAAACGCAGGATAGGTGTGATACCAATCGACTTGATTATTTAGTCATTTAGCGTGCCAAATAAAGCGTTAACAGCGTTATAAACCTCTCGTGTAGAGCAACTACATGCCGATATTTATGCTTTGTTATCACTCTATTTAACTGTCGCTATACATAACGACTAATTTAACATCATTGGTATAATTGAAATTTAGCTATATTCGCTAAAAGCGCCTGTTCTGCTTGTTAATTTAAGATTTTATTTTTAATTTTAGATGGAGCAGGCAATGACCCGCACTGTAATTTTTAAAGCTTTATTACTGAGCGCCACCTTATTTGGTGCTGTATTTAATAGTGATGCCATAGCAAAAGCATCAACCCTTAATTTAACGGATGCCATAAACCTGGCGCTCAATAACGAGCCATGGCTGAGCGCCAGTGAGCAAAAGCAAGCCGCCGCCACAGCGCAAAGTATTGCTGCAGGTACTCTACCAGACCCCGTATTAAGCATAGGTTTGCAAAGCGTACCCGTAGATGGCTTTGCGTTTGATCAAGAAAACATGACGCAGTTAAAACTGGGTATAAGCCAAAGCTTTAGCCGTGGTAATAGCCTAGCACTTAGCCAACAAGCAATAAAAGAAGAAGCACTTGAGCAGCCGTGGCTTAGGGCGCAGCGAAAGGCGCAAGTAAAAGCTAGGGTAATGGAGCTGTGGTTAAATGCCTACAGAGCACAGCAAAGTATTGCGTTAATTGAACAAGATAAAGCATTGTTTAGCCAGTTAATTGAAGTTACCGAAGCCAGTTACTCCAGTAGTTTAGGTAAAACCCGTCAGCAAGATATTATTCGCTCACAATTGGAGCTCACACGCCTTGAAGATAAACTGATTGTATTAGCGCAGCAGCTAGATGCCGCTAAACAAGGGTTAGCCCAGTGGTTACCACAGAGCATATTACGCCAACCATTAAGCCTAACTTTTACAGCGCCAGCCCCGCTTACCCAATTTAATAGCTTAGACTTTGATGAGCTCATTAAGTTACTTATGGCGCATCCCTCTATGGTGGCTATAGATCAACGTATAGCCTCTAAACGCACACAAGTGAGCCTTGCTAAACAAAGTTATAAGCCACAACTTGGCGTAAATATGGGTTATGGCTACCGCGCTGATAACCAAGCTGGTGAATCGCGTGCTGATTTGCTTTCGGTGGGGGTGAGTATTGATTTACCTTTATTTACCGATAACAGGCAAGATCAGCAAGTTAATGCGGCTATTGCTAATGCAGAGGCCATTAAAACCGACAAACGCGTGGCGCTACAAAGCCTAAAAGGACAGTACTTTAAAGAGATTAGTCAACTTGAGCGAATTGAGCAGCGCAATACGCTTTATCAAAACACGTTATTACCGCAAATGTCGCAACAAGCTCAGGCTACTTTAAACGCGTATACCCGTGACGATGGCGACTTTTCTGATGTTATGCGCGCGCGTATTAGTGAGCTAAACGCCAAAATAGATGCCCTTAATATTCAAATAGACAAACACATAATTATTGCTCGCTTAAATTATTACGCAGCCAGTTTAGACTCGCTAGTAATGGCTGAGTTACAAGGATAAAACAATGAAAACTAACTTAAAATACCTTGTAGCGCTGCTTATTGGTGCCACGTTAATGTTTATTGCTAATCGCTGGTTGATTGATGACACTGAGCACTTAGCCACAACCGCTGATAATAAAAAAACGAAGCCGCTGTATTGGGTTGCGCCAATGGACAGTAATTATAGGCGCGATGAACCAGGGCTATCACCAATGGGGATGGAGCTGGTGCCTGTATACGCAAACGCTGAAAACGACAGCCCAGGTACTATAAAAATATCACCTGAAGTGGTTAATAACTTAGGCGTTAAAACCAGTAAAGTGCAACTGAAAACACTGCAAAGTGATATTCAAACAATCGGTTATGTGCAATACAATCAAGATCAGTTAACCCATATTCACCCCCGCGTAGAAGGGTGGATAGAAACCCTATTTGTAAAAGCGCAAGGGGAGCCCGTTAGTGCCGGTGAGCCTCTTTACACGCTTTACTCTCCTCAGCTTGTGAACGCACAAGAAGAATTTTTACTCGCAGTAAATAGAAAAAACAGCGTATTGATCAGGGCTGCTAAAGCGCGTTTAGAGTCGCTAAATGTGTCTGATGGCTTTATTAAGCGCTTAGAAAAAAATAAAAAAGTGATGCAAAACATTACATTTTACGCGCGCCAAAGTGGAGTGCTTGATGAGCTTAATATCCGAGAAGGTTTTTATGTTAAGCCAGGCACCTCAATGATGAGCATCGCTAAATTAGATCAAGTATGGGTAGAGGCAGAAGTATTTGAGCGCCAAGCAGCTTTAGTGAGCAAAGGGCTTCCCGTTACAATGACCCTTGATTACATTCAAGGTAAGCAGTGGCAGGGCATAGTAGATTACATTTACCCAGCGCTGAATGCTAAAAATCGCACTTTACGTGTAAGGCTGCGTTTTGAAAATACCGCAGGGCTACTTAAGCCTAATATGTTTGCCCAAGTAAGTATTCACACACACAGTGACTCACCGCAATTAGTTATACCTAAGCAAGCGCTTATTCGTACAGGTGCACAAAACCGAGTAGTACTTGCCCTAGGCGATGGGCGTTTTAAATCGGTGGCGGTAAAAGTAGGGCAAATTAGCCAGCATGAGGTGGCTATTCTATCGGGCATTACCAAAGAAGACCGTGTTGTGACTGCTGCGCAGTTTTTAATAGACTCTGAATCGAGTAAAGACTCGGACTTTAAGCGTATGAGCGCACCAAGCACTCATGCTATGAGCGACATGCCTAACATGGAGATGGACAAGGCTGAAGCGGTTCAAACAGCCACAGTAATGGGAACCATAAATAATATAAACGCAGCGCAGCGGGTTATAAATATTAGCAGAGAGGCTATTGCTAAATGGAACAGAGGCCCTGCTACTATGGACTTTATACTTGCTAAAGAGCTTGATATTAGTGCGCTTTCTCCTGAACAGCAGGTGCATTTTACGTTTAGCATTATTGAGGGCGAATTTGTAATAAGCAAAATTGCCGAGCATCCTACTGACAAAGGTGCAGCTCATCACTCAATGCATGGGGGGTCATTATGATAGCTGCTGTTATTCGCTGGTCGGTTGTTAATCGTTTTCTCGTTTTGTTACTGAGTATTATTGTATTTGGCGCGGGTATTTACAGTGTAAAACAGACACCCGTTGATGCGCTTCCGGATTTATCGGACGTGCAGGTAATTGTTAAAACCAGCTACCCAGGCCAAGCGCCCCAAGTAGTGCAAGACCAAGTTACCTTTCCGCTCACCACGGCAATGCTGTCTGTGCCTGGCGCTAAAACAGTGCGTGGTTTTTCGTTTTTTGGCGACTCGTATGTGTATATTATTTTTGATGAAAATACCGATATTTACTGGGCCCGAAGCCGCGTACAAGAGTATTTAAGTCAGGTAGAAAGCCGCTTGCCGGCAAGTGCAAAGGCACAACTTGGGCCCGATGCCACAGGAGTGGGTTGGGTTTATTTATATGCATTAGTCGATAAAACAAATCAGCTTAATATTAGTCAGCTTCGTAGTTTGCAAGATTGGTTTTTAAAATTTGAACTACAAAGCGTTGAAGGTGTATCTGAGGTAGCCGCTGTAGGTGGCATGATAAAGCAGTATCAAGTGGTTGTAGACCCCGTTAAGTTACGTGCTTATGGCCTTCCTCTTAGTTTGATACAAACTGCAATTAGCCAAGGTAATCAAGAAACTGGCGCCTCAGTAATCGAAATGGCTGAAGCCGAATACATGGTAACCAGCACAGGTTATATTAAAAGTGTCGCCGACTTAGAAGCCATTCCATTAGGAATTAACGCCCAAGGAAGTGCATTACAATTACGAGATGTAGCAAATGTACGCTTAGGTCCTCAAATGCGACGAGGCATTGCAGAGCTAAATGGCGAAGGCGAGGTTGCGGGTGGCATTGTGGTGATGCGTTATGGCGAAAACGCCCAAGAAACGATTTCTCGGGTAAAAGCAAAACTTGAGTCTTTAAAACAAGGGTTACCCGAAGGGGTTGAAATAATTCCGGTTTACGATCGCTCCACGTTAATAAAAAGCGCGGTTGATAACCTAAGTAGTAAATTGTTTGAAGAGCTCATTATTGTAGCCTTAGTGTGCGTGGTATTTTTATTTCATGTGCGCTCATCGCTGGTGGCTATTATTACCTTGCCTATGGGTATATTAATGGCTTTTATTGTGATGTATTGGCAAGGTGTAAACGCTAATATTATGTCGTTAGGCGGGATTGCTATTGCTATTGGCGCTATGACAGATGGTGCTATCGTAATGATAGAAAACATGCATAAACACATGGAAAAAACGCCACTAACCAAGCAAAACCGCTGGCAAATAGTGACTAAATCGGCCACCGAGGCAGGCCCTGCGTTATTTTTTAGTTTGCTCATTATTACTGTAAGTTTTATGCCTGTATTTATTTTAGAGGCGCAAGAAGGGCGCATGTTTGCCCCGCTTGCTTATACAAAAACGTATGCGATGGCAGCCTCTGCCGGCTTAGCTATAACGTTAGTACCGGTGTTAATGGGCTACTTTATTCGGGGTAAGGTCATTTCTGAGCATAAAAACCCTGTTAATAGAGCCTTGGTTGCAGGGTATAAACCGCTGTTAGCTACCGTACTTAAATTTCCAAAAAGTACGTTATTTATTGCATTTATAGTGACGGTTATAGGCTTTTATCCGGTAAATAAAATAGGCAGTGAGTTTATTCCTTTGCTAGATGAAGGCGACTTAATGTATATGCCAACAACTTACCCAGGGCTCTCTATTGGTGAAGCGCGAAAAATTTTACAGCAAACAGACAAACTCATAGCCTCTGTGCCTGAAGTAAAAACTGTATTTGGTAAAATAGGGCGCGCCGATACCGCAACCGACCCCGCACCGCTGACAATGATTGAAACCTTTATTCAGTTTAAGCCCAAATCACAGTGGCGAGAGGGCATGACGAAGCAAAAAATTAAAGCCGAGCTGGAAAGCTTAGTTACATTACCGGGCCTTACAAATGCGTGGGTTATGCCAATAAAAACGCGAATTGATATGCTTGCCACCGGTATTAAAACGCCTGTAGGTATTAAAATCGCGGGCCCAAGCCTGTTAGAAATTCAAAACATTGGGCAGCAAATTGAGCAATTGTTAAAAGATGTGCCCGGCACAGCCTCAGTGTATTCAGAGCGTGTAGCCACAGGGCGTTATATTAAAGTGGATATAAACCGCGAAAAAGCAGCACGGTATAATCTAAATGTAGCCGACATACAACAGGTTGTAGCCACAGCAATTGGCGGCTCAAACGTGACTGAAACAATCGAAGGGCAACAGCGTTACCCGGTAAATTTACGCTACCCACAGAGCTTTCGTGCTTCGCCTGAAGATTTAAAATTATTACCTATTATTACACCATCAGGCCAACATATTGCACTTGGTGATGTTGCTAAAGTATTTATTGAAGATGGCCCTACCGGCATTAAAAGCGAAAACGCGCGTTTAAATGGGTGGAGTTTAATTGATATTAAAGGCAGTGATATTGGCAGCTATGTAGCACAAGCTCAGCAAGTACTTGGCGATAACCTACAATTACCCGCTGGTTATTCAATTACTTGGGCAGGGCAGTACGAATACATGCAACGCGCAAAAGCAAAGCTTACTTATGTGATCCCGCTTACACTCGCGATTATTGTAATACTGCTATACCTTAATTTTAAATGCCTAAGCGAAGTACTTATTATTATTGCCACCCTTCCTTTGGCTATGGTAGGCGGCATTTGGCTAATGTACTTTGAAGCGTTTAACTTTTCGGTGGCAGTGGGGGTAGGGTTTATTGCATTGGCCGGTGTTGCGGTAGAAATAGGCGTCATAATGCTTGTATATTTAAACCAAGCTTATACAGAGCAACGCCAGCAGTGCGAGCAAACTGGAACTGCATTTAACTTACAAGCGTTACAACACGCTATTATGCAAGGTGCAGGGCTAAGAGTGCGCCCCGTAATGATGACGGTAGCTACCATTATTGCTGGCTTATTACCCGTTTTATACGGCACCGGCACCGGTAGCGAAGTAATGAGTAGGATAGCTGCGCCGATGGTAGGCGGGATGCTAAGCGCAATTATACTTACGCTATTGGTTATACCTGCGGTGTATTTACTGTGGAAAAAGCAGCATATTAGTCAATAGGTGTTGTTCTTTGTGAGTTAAAACTTGCTGAATGTAGGGGCGGTTAAATCGCGGTGTACGGTTTGTACCCTTGTGAGCTTGATAAGCTGCCCCTATTTCAGCAGGCTCTAATAGCACACTGTGGGCAATACCCGTTTTGTTGCCCTATAAAAATTACCCGTATTTTGTAACTTGTACCAAATAACCCGCCTAGCTGTTGTTTTTTTATTTTTAATGCATTGTTTTTAATTGAGTTTATATTGGCACGGTTTACGCAACCTATACCTTATACAGTCAACTTAGTAAGGAATGCACATGCAAGTTAAAACAATTAAAGAAGTGTACGATTGGACCGTTTTATTTCACACACAAATGGCGGCAAATTTTTACAGCGTTAAGGAGTTACTTGATGAACGTAACGCGATGCTAGTGGACTATTATTTAGATTATGAAAAAAAGTTAGCTGAAGACTTAGTTGGCTTTAAAGCAATTACAGAGATCAACACTTTAGATACTTACAGCTACGAATACTTTGCAGACAACCCCGAGTTAATTACGTTTAACGATATTAGCAAAGACCAAGAATTTGATGAAAAGGTGATTCAAAACTACCTCTCTGAGCAGCACAAAAAAGTAATCGAACTTTACGAGTACTTATTAGAGCGCGCTGAGACAGAAAACGGTAAAGAAAAGCTCGAGCAAATTTTAGAGCTTGAAAAGCAAGGCGTTAAGCAAATGATGCAAAGCTCAAACCGCCATATGGATATGTAAACCTGATAAAATAACCTGGTTTTATCTTTATAGGTAAAGCTTCAAACGCCTTTGGGTTTACCCAAGGGCGCTTTATTATGTGTGCTTTACATGGGGTGTAAATAAAGCAGCAAGCTCACTTTAAAAAGTGCGTGTCGCAATTACAATACTTCTGCACAAAAAATGTCACAGGCTTTTAATAGCCTTATAAAATTAAACGCACTCAAACTGAATCCCTGCTTTTTTAAGATAGAGCTGCTCTTGCTCTAGGTCTGCTTGTAGCAATGTATGCTCTTGCACATAGTTGTTACTAAACTTAATAAATAACCCTAAGTTGCTTGCGCTTATTTCCATATCCGGCTTTAAGCTCACTTGGCGCTTTTGATTAAATAAAATGGCCAAGCGTAAAATAACAATCAGTTTAAGCACGTGCTTTTGAGAAATGGTTAAAAACTCTGGCAGCTCTGTCAGTTTAATTTTTTTACGATAAAAGCGTATAAGTGAGCTTAAAATAAGTTGCTCTTGCTGCGTAAAACCGGGTAATTGACTATTCGCCACTATATAAGCGCTGTGTTTGTTAATCCCTGATGAGTTAATTGATAAACCAATTTCATGTAATTTTGCTGCCCAAGTTAACAAAGCAATATCGTCGTTATTATCTAAATGCCATACATTTTTTAACTGTTTATAGAGCCAAATAGCCGTATCAGCAACACGCGCTGCATGCGCTTTATCAGCAGTGTAGCGCTCACTTAAGTTATTAATGGTGTTTGAGCGAATATCTTTATGGGCCAGCTTTTGCTGCATTTCGTGCAGCAACCCTTCGCGCAACGAAAAATCGCTGTAGGTCAGCTCTTTAATGGCAAACTCTGTAAATATCGCAATTAAAATTGCTAAGCCACCGCATATGCTTTGTTGGCGCTCGGGTGTAAGCCCTACAATAGCTAAGTTATCAATATGTTTAGCACTAATAAACTGTTGTTTTAACGCGAGTAAATCGTCGTAAGTGATGTTAGGTTGTTGCGGGTTTGTGGCGCTTATCATCGCTAAAATTGACTTTATAGTGCCCGAGGTGCCAATTACTGTTTGCCAATTTTCGCTTACATAATTAGAAAAAATGGCTTCAAGCTCTTGCTCGGCTCTTATTTGCGCTTTGTTAAAGCGTTTGGCCGTTATTTTTCCATCGCTAAAAAACTGCTTTGTAAAGCTAACGCAGCCCATATTACGGCTAGATAAAAGCTTATGCTTAAAATGTTTACCTATTATAAGCTCGGTACTGCCACCGCCAATATCGATCACTAAGCGGTTTTCTTCATTATGAACATAATGCGCAACGCCCTGATAAATAAGGCGTGCTTCTTCTTGACCTGCAATTACATCAATATGAAAAGGAAACACAGCGCTAGCTTGGGCTAAAAAGGCGTTAATATTTTTAGCGCGCCTAAAAGTGTAAGTGGCAGCTACCTTTACATTACTTGCGGGGAACTCATGTAAGGTTTTAGCAAATTGCTTTAGTACCACGAGGGCGCGGTCTATTGCAGCTTGGCTTAAGCGAAATTTATCATCTAACCCATCGGCTAAATAAACGCGTTGTTTTTCTTTGTGCAAAATTTGCAAAGTGCCGTTTACTTCTCGGGCAACCACTAAATGAAAGCTGTTGGAGCCTAAATCAACTGCGGCTATTGAAGGGTGATCATTCATTATAATAAGTGTGTTCCCATTTTTTTAGATAATCGTAAATTGCTATCTGAGAGCGAATTTTTTTACGGTTACCCCTTCTTACATAAGCGTTTTTTTGCTCGCTATCAATAATGCGTGCTTTGGTACGGTCTTTAAATTGTAGCTCTAATATATCAACTATAAGGCGTTTTAACTTAACATCCAAAATAGGAACACCTACTTCAACACGATGATCTAGGTTACGTGTCATCCAATCAGCTGAAGATATAAATACTTTTTCATCGCCATTGTTACCAAATACCATTACGCGAGGATGCTCTAAAAAGCGATCAACAATACTAATTACCTTAATATTATCGCTAAGTTTAGGCACGCCAGGGATGAGCGAGCACATACCACGTACAATAATTCTAATTTTAACGCCGATTTGACCAGCTAGGTAAAGCCTGTCTACCAGCTCTTTATCGACGAGGTTATTTATTTTTACCGTTATTTTGCCTGGTTTGTTGTTTTTAACATGGTCAATTTCGTTATTGATTAAATTAAGCAGCGTTTCACGGGCATTAATTGGCGAAAGCATTAAGTAGTCAAATTTGAACGGTTTATAACTGCTTTCTATAAATCTAAATACGCTGTCGCTTTCTTCACAAATACCAGTGTGGCGAGTAAATAGGCTAAAGTCAGTGTAAATTTTGGCTGTTTTTTCATGGAAATTGCCTGTGCCAATATGAGCATATTTTACTATTTGGCCTTTTTCTTTACGGTGCACCACACATAATTTGCTGTGCACTTTTAGTGCGGGTATACCAAAAATTACTTTAATACCTGCACTGCTTAGCACCTTTGCCCATTCAATATTATTTTGCTCGTCAAAACGTGCTTTTAGCTCAACCATAACGGTCACTAATTTACCGTTTTGAGCGGCGTTAATTAACGATGAAATCAGCCTAGATTTGCTCGCTACACGATAAATATTAACCTTTATTTGCGTAACCTTAGGGTCGAAGGCCGCTTGGCGCACATATTCAAGCACATGATTAAAAGTATGATAGGGGTAATACAGTAAAATATCTTGCTCGCTAATAGCGTCAAATACACTGGCATGTTTATTAAACGCACTACTTTGCAATGCTGGGAGGGGTTTGTTTTCTAAATATTGGCGCCCTACATTAGGAAACGATATAAAGTCTCTAAAATTACGATAACGCCCCCCGGGGATTAACGCATCATGATGCGTGACACCGAGGCGCTTTTTCATCACTTTTAGCATGTTTTCAGGCATGGCTTGATCGTAAACCAATCTTACTGGCTCAGCATAAATACGTTGTTTTAACCCTTTGGACATTTTATCAAGTAAGCCAGCCTCTAGCTCGTCGTCTAGGTTGTACTCTGCATCGCGAGTTAATTTTATCGCATAACCGGCAATGCTTTTATAAGAAAAAAAGCTACTAAATACATCGTTTAAAAAGTAAGTGATAACATCATCAAGCATTACAATGGTTTTATGGCGGCGGGTTTTTTCTGGAGGCAGGTTTATAAAGCGATCAACCCTGTCGGTGGGTACCTCAAGCATTGCGTAATAACTTTTTTCATCACTCATTTCTACAAATAAGTAGGTCATGGTGTCGTTTATATAGGTAGAGAAGTCTTTGTTCTCGTTTAGCAAAATAGGAGAGGTATGTTGAAGAACGTGATCATGAAAGTAATTTTTTAACCAGTTTAAATGAAACTCACTGAGCTCATCGGGGCGACTAACATGAATGTTATGATGGTTTAAGTCGGTTAATACCTGCTGGTGTATGTGGTTAAATTTTTTGCCTAACTGGAGTACTTTTTTTTGTATTTCACTAAGCAGTATTTCGTCTTCTTCAAAATTAGCATCGGGGAGTTTATTTAATAAAATTCGGCGCTTTACATCAGCAACGCGTACTCTAAAAAATTCATCTAAATTATTAGAGAAAATGCCCAAAAAACGCATGCGCTCAATAATCGGGTTATTTTTATCTTTAGCCTCTTGTAGTACACGCTCGTTGAATGACAGCCAGCTTAATTCTTTTGCAAAATATTCAGTTGTTTGAAGGGGTTCTATATGGGCATTCATATCTATTCCGTTATCAGGATATGTTTCAAATTTAATTTGGGGCTGTGCGCGCTTATGAGGGTTACAATGTAAAAAGCGATAAAAGTAGTAAGAATCAGCCCTTTTTAACTTAAACATACGCCAGTTAGATGACATAAAAATGACTACCATGTCATTTTTATGTCAACGGCGTTTGGGCTATGCCTCTTCAATATCTACAATTAAATCACTGGTAATCGATTCAAGTGCATCAATAACTTCTTCTTTATTCATACCACTGGGTAAGGTAACAGTCGCTACGGCACTAAAAATAGGCACTCCCCAATTTGGCGCACTTTGTTGCCTTGAGTTTAAGTGAGTAATGCTAGCGCCTTTGTGGCGTATTACACTTGCCAGCTCCTGAACAATGCCCGGGCGGTCATTGCCAGTAATGACAAAATTTATTTGCTCTTTGCTACTTGGCTCTACTTCTGTGTTGCCAGTTTCAATCCGTACGTCGAGTTTAGGTAAGGCATTTAATGCGTTTTGCAATGCTTCAAAGTGCTCTTGCGCTACTTCTACCTGAATAATACCGGCAAAGTGGCCTAGTAAGTGGCTTAAATTACTGCTCAGCCAGTTACCCTTATTTTGCAATATAACCGATGAAATACTTTCTACTAATCCGGGCCGGTCTTGCCCTAAAATGGTGATTACCAACTGCTTCATAAATAGCTCTCTCTAAGCCTGAAAATGTAAATGCGTAGGCATTAAGTGTTTATAACGTTTCTATCATTGTAGTGGGTAATATAAACGCATAAAAACTAATTGTTTATTATTACTTATTTGTGTCTTTATCGTTGAGTTTTTTTAACTTTAGCGCTGCGGTCTGGTTTCGTTATACATAGATTTAGTATTGTCTGCGTTAAATTGTTTGTCCAATAAAAGCACAAATTAGTTCCTTCAAGAACATAAATACACTCTGAATTTATTAACAATTTTATAGCATTTTTGATAATAAGTGTCATTTATGAACCATAACATTTATTTTTTTAATGCTTTGAGCGCTATGTACTTTATTTAACCATAAAAGTGTTAACAACTGATGCGCCATAAAAGCATAAATTTAGTCATCTCCAGCAGAGCAGTAAAACGCGTTATTAAATAGCTAAATAGGCACTAATTTAGGGCGTTTATATTAAATATTTCCCCTTTTTTGTATCGATTTATGTTGTGTCATATCAGTGAGTAACAATTAAGCAAGGGCTGTCATTAGAAAAAAGGACTGATTTTAAAGCGTTTAGGCGGGTATTTATTACATCTGTAACATTACTGTCATCTTGATGAAATATAATTTGTACAACGACAGAATTAAAGGGTGTTTTGATGACTTCCAATCCGAATAAGCCGACTTTAAATACGGATCGAAGCCGTCTATTTAAAGACCGGTTTGCAAAGTGGGGTATTTCCGCAGGCGGAGTAATGGTATTAATAGCATTGTTATTAATATTCTTTTACCTTCTTTATGTAGTACAACCAATTTTTGAATCAGCAAAAGTAGAAAAACGTAACAGTTTTAACGTTGCTAATGCTGAACAAATTGTGGGCTTAGGTGTTGAGGAGCAAACTGAGGTTGCTTTTTTACTCTCTCAGCAAGGAAAGGTAGATTTTTATAGTGTGCAAGATGGCAGCTTTGGTAAAAAGCTTAAAACATTAAGCGCCGAGCTACCTAGTGATGCATCAAGCTTTGCAAACAGTGCGCCGTTTCAGGGGCATTATGCGTTTGGTTTAGAAAATGGCTCAGTGGTGCTGGTAGCACCTAAGTTTTTAGTTACTTTTCCTAACAACGAAAGAAAGCTAACGCCACGTTTAGATTATCCACTTGGCAAAATGGCATTAGAAGTTGACGAGCAAGGTGCTGCCATTAAGCGTTTTGCATTTAGTCATTACGAAGATAAAACAGCCGTGGTTGCTTTAACCGAAGACAAACGCGTTTTATTTAGCAGCTTTGTTGCTGAAGAAAACATGTTTACCGGTGAAGTAGAATGGGTAGTTGAGCGCACTGAGCTTAATATTGAAGGCCGTGTTGATGAGCTTTTAATTTCGCCAGACACCACCCGCACATTTGTACGTTCGGCGAATCAAATTTATGTTTACGATACACGCTATCCAAGCGAAGTAGAGCAAATTCAGCTGCTTTCGGCTAACGAAGAAAGTGCTAACTTAGTGTCTGCGCAGCTACTTGCAGGTGCTAACTCACTCATGCTTGCAAACGATAACGGTGAAGTATCGCAGTGGTTTGAAGTCAATACAGACAGCGGCCGTGAGTATCAAAAAATTCGCTCGTTTGAAACAACTAAACAAAGCAAGCTGAACATTTTTACCGAGTTTTATCGTCGAACTTTCTTCACTACGAGCAGTAACGGTGAGTTAGGTGTGTATTACACCACTAGTGAGGCAAAACTTTGGCAAGGTAAAGTAAGTGATGGCGAGATTAAAAACTTTGCTATAGCTCCGCGCTCAAATGCCGCCCTTATTTTAGCCGATAATCAACTAACCGTCTTAGAAATTCATAATGAGCACCCAGAGGTTACCTGGTCTGCACTTTGGCAAGAAGTGTGGTACGAAGGTTACCCTGAGCCTGGTTATATTTGGCAATCTACATCAGCAAGTGATGACTTTGAGTCTAAATTTTCTTTGGTTCCTATTTCGTTTGGTACGTTAAAAGCAGCGCTTTACGCCATGCTATTTGCAGTACCCATTGCGCTTTCTGCCGCTATTTACACCGCTTACTTTATGTCGAGCGAGCTGCGTAAAGTGGTAAAGCCAACGGTAGAAATTATGGAAGCCCTCCCGACTGTAATATTAGGCTTTTTAGCAGGCCTGTGGTTAGCGCCACTTATAGAAGAGCACCTACCTGCTATTGTCGGCTTATTGATTTTATTACCGTTAGGTGTGCTAGCAACAGCACTAGGTTGGACTAAGTTACCAGTGAGTATTCGTCATAAAATCCCTGAAGGGTCGCACTCTATTTTACTTATTCCGGTTGTTCTATTAATTGGTTGGTTCTCGTTCGCGATGAGCGAAACAGTAGAGCTTTGGATGTTTGATGGCAATGTACGTCAATACCTAACCAACGAGCTTGGTATGACGTTTGACCAACGTAATTCATTAGTTGTTGGTATTGCGATGGGCTTTGCCGTTATTCCTACTATATTCTCGATTGCAGAAGATGCCGTATTTAGTGTTCCTAAACACTTATCAAATGGCTCACTAGCACTTGGTGCTACGCAGTGGCAAACGCTAGTACGTGTTGTACTACTTACAGCAAGCCCAGGTATTTTCTCTGCCGTGATGATGGGACTTGGTCGTGCAGTAGGCGAAACCATGATTGTATTAATGGCAACAGGTAATACGCCAATTATGGATTGGAGTATTTTCCAAGGTATGCGTACGCTTGCAGCAAACATTGCGGTAGAAATGCCTGAATCAGAAGTAGGCAGCTCGCACTATAGAATATTATTCTTAGCAGCATTTGTACTATTCATATTCACCTTTATTTTCAACACAGTGGCTGAGTTTGTTCGTCAGCAACTGCGTGAAAAATACAGCTCAATGTAAGTGGAGAGACACGACATGGTAAAGCAGTGGTTTAAGTCTGGTTCTCCTTGGATTTGGATGACAGGTGGTGCGGTAAGCATCAGCTTAATTTCAGTTCTCGGTTTATTAGCAATGATAGCTTGGAAGGGATTAAGCTTTTTCTGGCCATCAGAGGTAGTTCAATTTGAGCTAGAAGGGTCTATTTCAAAACAAACCATCATTGGTGAAGTTTACGACCGAGAACTTGTGCCTACAGCGCGTTTAGCTGCAACAGGTATTGATGTATCAGATTTTAATAAAGACGAAGTTGAGCGTTTACTTATAAAAACAGGTAACCGCGAATATGTAGATTTAGATTTTCGTTGGATATTAGAAACCGATATTACTGAGCAAAGTACACCGGCTACGCTTGCTGTATTTGAGCGCAGTAAAAACGGTAACTTTTATGGCTACATAGAAGGTGTAATTAAAGATGGAAAGCCGGTTACTAGCGATAAAATCGAAACCTTACATGAGCTAGTAGAGCGTGCGGTTGATTTAAACGACGAAGCGCTTGATTTACAAAATGGCGACATTGGTCATATCAACTACGAATTAGAGCGTCTTCGCTTACAAGAAAAGGCGTACCTACTTGATGACGAACTAACCGATGAGCGTGTTGCCGAGCTTGCTCAAGCACGTGCCGAGTTACGTAACGAATATGCAGTACTTGAAAAAGAGTTATTTGCACTGCGTAAAAAAGCCAAGCGTGACCAAGTTTTAGTTAAGGACATGCGTGGTGAAGTAGTCACCATTCCACTGTATCAAGTGCTTGATGTTTGGTTGCCTAACGACATGGGCTTTTTCTCAAAGTTAGGTCATTACTTTGTACAACTGGGTAAGTTTGTATCAGACGACCCACGTGAAGCAAACACCGAGGGCGGCGTATTCCCTGCTATATTTGGTACAGTATTTATGGTTATGCTGATGGCCGTTATTGTGACCCCATTTGGTGTTGTAGCTGCAATTTACTTACATGAATACGCAGCTAAAAATGCAGTAACTAAGATGATTCGTATTGCGGTAATTAACCTTGCCGGTGTACCGTCTATTGTTTACGGTGTATTTGGCTTAGGCTTTTTTGTTTACATGTTAGGTGGTAGCCTTGACCAACTGTTTTATCCAGAAGCTGCGCCAACGCCAGTATTTGGTACGCCGGGTGTTATGTGGTCTGCGCTTACATTAGCTATTCTTACATTACCGGTTGTTATTGTATCAACCGAGGAAGGTTTATCGCGTATTCCTAGTACAGTGCGTGATGGTTCATTAGCGCTTGGTGCAACCAAAGTTGAAACCTTATGGCGTATTATTATTCCTATGGCAAGCCCAGCAATTATGACGGGTTTAATACTTGCAGTTGCTCGAGCGGCCGGTGAAGTTGCGCCGTTAATGCTCGTAGGTGTGGTAAAAATGGCCCCTACGTTACCACTTGATGGCAACTTCCCTTATTTTCACTTAGATAGAAAGTTCATGCACTTAGGCTTTCATATTTATGATGTGGGCTTTCAAAGCCCGAATGTTGAAGCGGCACGCCCGCTGGTATACGCAACGGCCTTCTTATTAGTGTCGGTGATTATTACCCTCAACATAACAGCGATAGGCATACGTAACCATTTACGTGAAAAATTCAGATCGCTTGAACACTAATTAGTAAAGAATTATAGGTAACAAACATGATTACAGTCGCTCCACAAGTAAACCAAGCTAACAAAAGCTTGAAGTTAGACTTAGAAAACTTAACTGATGACCAAAAAGCGTTAGAGATTAAGGACCTTGATCTTTACTATGGTGAAAAGCAAGCGCTTAGCAAAGTAAATATGAATATCCCGAAAGGCCAAGTTACGGCGTTTATTGGCCCGTCGGGGTGTGGTAAATCAACGCTATTGCGTTGTATTAACCGCATGAACGATTTAGTTGATGTGTGTCGTATTGAAGGTGAAATATTACTTCACGGCCAAAACATTTACGATAAAAGTGTAGATGTAGCCGCGCTTCGTCGTAACGTGGGTATGGTGTTTCAGCGTCCTAACCCATTTCCTAAATCAATTTATGAAAATGTGGTTTATGGCCTACGCTTACAAGGTATTAAAGAAAAGCGTAAGCTAGATGAAGTGGTAGAACAATCACTTCGCGGTGCGGCTTTATGGGATGAAGTAAAAGACAGATTACACGATAGTGCATTTGGCCTATCAGGTGGTCAGCAACAGCGTTTAGTTATTGCCCGTTCAATTGCGATTGAACCTGAAGTACTATTACTTGATGAACCAACATCGGCACTTGACCCAATTTCTACTTTGGTTATTGAAGAGCTAATTAACGATTTAAAGAACAAATTTACCGTTGTTATTGTGACACATAACATGCAACAAGCAGCGCGTGTATCTGATCAAACGGCCTTTATGTACATGGGCGAGTTGATTGAATACTCAGACACAAATACCTTATTTACAACGCCAAGTAAAAAGAAAACGGAAGACTACATTACAGGCCGTTACGGCTAGTCGTATACGTTTTAGTGTTGTAAACGAATTTAAGAGAAGGTAATTATGGAACATAATATAAATAAGCATATTTCTGGGCGCTTTAACCAAGAGCTAGAAAATGTTCGTAACCATGTACTTAACATGGGTGGCCTAGTTGAGCAGCAGCTAAGCAGTGCATTAGATGCAGTAAGTCGCAATGATGCTGAACTGGCACAAAAAGTACGCCAGAACGATTACAAAGTAAATGCGATGGAAGTTAGCATTGATGATGAATGTACGCGCATCATTGCGCGTCGTCAGCCTGCAGCGAGCGATTTACGCTTAGTAATAGCCATTGCAAAAACGATTGCCGATTTAGAGCGCATTGGCGATGAAGCAGAGCGCATTGCTAAAGTGGCACTTGATTCATTTACTAAAGATCAGCAAGATTTATTAGTGAATATTGAAAACATGGGTCGCCAAGTTTTAAAAATGCTACACGATGTACTTGATGCATTTGCGCGCATGGATGTACAACGCGCCTTTGAAGTACATAAAGAAGATGCAAAAGTTGACCGTGAATATGAAGCAATCACACGTCAAATTATGACTTACATGATGGAAGATCCACGCTCAATTCCTAAAATTATGGATTTAGTATGGTCTGTACGTTCATTAGAGCGTATTGGCGACCGTTGCCAAAATATTGCGGAATACATTATTTATTTTGTAAACGGCAAAGATATTCGTCATACATCTCAAGAAGATATAGAAAAATCGTTGTAGGTTTTTATCTATCATTCTTTTTTATTAAAGCGGCTTAGTGCCGCTTTATGCATTGTTAGCCATGATGAAATAATAAAAAGCGTTCACAATCGCGGCTAATACTGTAAAATTCATGCTGCAAAGCATATCAATTTGATTAAAGGGTCAGTTATGCCTACAAACGCGTTTTTAGGAGTATTTGCAAAATCTCCTATCAAACCAATGGAAGAACACATCAAGAAGGTTCATCAAGCAAGTAAAGCCTTGATACCTTTTTTTAATCACGTATTTAAAGAAGAGTGGCAGCAAGCAGAAGAGCTTCGCTTAACTATTCGTAATTTAGAGCGTGAAGCTGATGATATGAAAAGAGATATACGCTTACAATTACCGCGTGGTTTATTCATGCCGGTAGAGCGTACAGATCTGCTCGAACTCGTAACTCAACAAGATAAAATAGCAAATAAGGCTAAAGACATTGCAGGGCGCGTAATTGGCCGTGAAATGACAATTCCTAGTGCTATGCAAGCAGACTTTTTAGCTTATCTAACACGCTGTGTTGATGCGACTAAACAAGCATCAAAAGCAATTAATGAGTTAGAAGAATTGTTAGAAACGGGCTTTAAAGGTCGCGAGGTGACTTTAGTAGAAAAAATGCTCGTAGAATTGGATGCCATAGAACAAGACACGGATGAAATGCAAATTAAAGTACGCCGCCAACTACGCGATGTAGAAAGCGAGCTAAACCCAATTGATGTTATGTTTTTATACAAAATAATTGAATGGGTTGGCGAACTTGCAGATATTGCAGAGCGCGTAGGATCACGTCTTGAGCTGATGCTAGCTCGTTAATTTATAAAAATCAGTTCAAACGAAAGATTAAGGTTACACAATGGATATCATTGCATCTTACGGCACGGTATTAGTTTTAATTGCCGCAGCAGTCGGCTTTTTTATGGCTTATGGTATTGGCGCGAACGACGTTGCTAATGCGATGGGTACTTCGGTAGGTTCAAAAGCGTTAACAATTAAACAAGCAATTATTATTGCTATGATTTTTGAATTTGCTGGTGCTTACTTAGCAGGTGGTGAGGTTACATCAACAATCCGTAAAGGTATTATTGATGCTGCGCCTTTTGCTGCTCTCCCTGATTTAATGGTTTTAGGTATGATCTCTGCACTTTTTGCAGCGGGTACTTGGCTATTAATTGCCTCATTTTTAGGTTGGCCTGTTTCAACAACTCACTCAATTATTGGTGCAATCATTGGTTTTGCATTAGTTGCAGTGGGTACAGAGGCTATTCAATGGAATAAAGTAGGTGGTATTGTAGGTAGCTGGATTATTACACCTGCTATTTCGGGCTTTATTGCTTACTTAATCTTTATGAGTGCGCAAAAGCTGATTTTTGATACTGATGCACCGCTTAAAAACGCAAAACGCTTTGTACCTTTGTACATGGGTTTAGCGGGTTTTATTATGGCGCTAGTAACAATTAAAAAAGGCTTAAAGCATATAGGTATTAACCTAGGCGCTACTGAAGGTTATTTAATTGCGATCGCGATTGCTGTAATTGTAGCTATTATTGGTAAAATTGCGATTTCACGTTTAAATATCGACCCTAAAGCCGATAAACAAATGCAATTTAATAACGTAGAAAAAGTATTTGCGGTATTAATGGTATTAACAGCGTGTTGTATGGCGTTTGCGCATGGCTCAAACGATGTAGCGAATGCAATTGGTCCACTTGCTGCGGTTGTGAACATTGTTGAAAGCAACGGTGAAATTGCTAAAAAAGCGGCTATTGCTTGGTGGATTTTACCACTAGGTGGTTTTGGTATTGTTGCCGGTCTTGCTATTTTAGGTAAAAAGGTAATTAAAACGATAGGTGAAGGTATTACTCACTTAACGCCTAGCCGTGGTTTTGCTGCCGAATTAGCTGCTGCGTCTACCGTTGTTATTGCATCAGGTACAGGTATGCCAATTTCTACTACACAAACCTTAGTTGGTGCGGTATTAGGTGTAGGTATGGCACGTGGTATTGCTGCACTTAACATGGGTGTTATCAGAAACATTGTAGTTTCTTGGGTAATTACATTGCCAGTTGGCGCTGCCCTTGCTATTGTTATTTTCTACGTACTAAGAACCGCGTTTGGGGTTTAACAAAAAAGTACTCAAAGACTTTTAGCTTGAAAAGATCTCAACGCCCTAGGTGTTGGGGTCTTTTTATTTGTGGAAAGAAAAAATGACCAACCTACCAAGTATTAAACAGCTACAGTATTTATTAGCTGTACATCAGCACCAGCATTTTGGCCGTGCAGCAAGTGCGTGCTTTATTGGGCAATCTACTTTAAGCAGTGCAATTCAAAACCTTGAAGAAACACTCGGTTGTCAGCTAATTGAGCGAGAAAATCGCAGCCTTATGTTTACCAGTATTGGTGAAGAGGTCGTTGAGCGCTCTCGTAAAATTATTAACGATACAATTAGTTTAAAAGAGCTAACCAAAAGCTTTTTAACGCCACTCAGTGGTAAGTTAGTGGTAGGGGTTATACCCACTATCGCCAGCTTCATAGCGGCGCCTTTGTATCACTTTTGTAAGCAAACCTTTTGTGATTTAGAGTTGGTACTCGTTGAAGATACCAGCGACAAGTTATTAGATAAGCTTGAACACGGCCATATTGATTTAGCCTTATTAGCCTTACCGTACCAAACGGAGAAGTTTCATACTCAAGTATTGGCTAAAGATCACTTTAGTTTAGTGCACCATAAAGATTACAGCCCTGCTAAAGGCGTTGAAGACTTTAACTTGCTACCCGATGCTAGTGTGTTTTTATTAGAGCGAGAGCATTGTATGACGGGGCATGCATTAAGTGCGTGTCATCTAAACCGCTCAAGCTGTATTAACCCTTTTGAAGCTGCAAGCTTACATACCTTATTAAGCATGGTAGAGCATCAGTTAGGGGTTACATTTTTACCGCAGATGGCGATTAATGCGGGTATTCTTAAAGATAAAAACATGATAGCAACCCCATCGCAAGGCGATGCCTACAGAGATATAGGCATACTGTGGCGTAAAACCACAGGAAGAATTCGCGACTTTAAGTTATTCAGCCAACAGCTAGAAGTGTTTTTGGCTCGCCAATGTAGCTTAGACTTTGAGAGTTAAGCCTATTTACCTTTAAGGTTAAAGTGCAGCAGTAATATGTTGCTTTAGGTAAACAGGGTTTGAGCAGTGTGGTTATTGGTCACTATTAAGCACCAGCGTAGCATAAACAAAACAGCAGCCTACAAGGGCTGCTGTTTGCTATGTGTTTGGCTTTCAAAGGGTTCGAGTTCGGGTAGAAAAAGCAAGTAAATCCAAACCACTACATTAAAATACGGGAGTAGGCCTAAAGTAGCAAATACGCCTACTGGGTAGCCCTTTAGCTGCGCGTACCGGTAGCACTGATACGCAATTACACAATGTATTACGAGAAGTAAAATAATCAACTGCGCCATACCTTCCTCCTTAAACCTGACAAGCTTTAACCTCTATGTAATTGCTAGTCATGTATGCTTATAGGTAATGTCATGTTTTTATTGTTAAATCATCAAAATAACAAGACATTTACTAAGTGGTACGTAAAGTATAGGCAATAAGTGCAATAATGATAGTAATAAAATGCTTAAAACTGTTTAAAAATGTTTAGCTGGCGCTAGTGTGTTGTTGGATAAAAGGTTTCTTTTGGTAAATAATTTTAAGCGTCGATTGTACTTTTTCTACAGGCACAGGACGGGCAATAAAATAGCCTTGTCCGTAGTCCACACCAATCTCTTTTAGTGCAAAAAATATCTCTTCGCTTTCTACGTATTCTGCCACAGAGCGCTTATCAAGGGAGCGGCTTATATCGTTAATGGCCTTAACCAGTGCTAAGTCAATGGGGTCGTTAATCATGTCGCGTACAAACGAGCCATCTATTTTTACATGCTGTGCAGGTAACTGTTTTAAATAGTTAAATGTACTAAAGCCTGTACCAAAATCATCAATAGAAAAATGACAGCCTAAACTGTTTAGCTTTTCTATCATTTTACGGGTGGCTTTTAAATTGTTAACTGAGGCAGACTCGGTAATTTCAAAAATAATACGCGAAGGCGGTACGTGGTATTTTTCTAGGCTCGATTCTATATGTGGCACTAAGCGCTCATCTAAAAACGATTGAGCAGAGAGGTTAATAGCCACTTGATTTAAATCTGGGTGTTCAGCCACGCTAGCAATGGCATTGCGAATAACACATTGGTCCATTAAAAAGGTGTCGTTTAGCAGCTCAAGAGAGGGAATAAATTGATTAGGGAAAATAAGTTTATCGTCTACTTTTAAACGCAGTAACGCTTCAAAATAAGCCACTTTATTGGCTTTAAAGTCCCATATTGGCTGATAGTGCAGTTCTACGTTATCTTGCTGAAGTGCTTGTCGAATCTCATGCCCCCACTCAAGCCCGGTTTGCAAGGTGTTATTTTGCGCATCTTCTTTTGAGTAGCAGTGCACTAGGTTACGGCCTAAACTTTTAGCAATATATAAGGCTATATCGGCTTGCTTGAGGCACTCACTCGGGTCGCAATTTTTAGCCGTTATTTGCGTTAAGCCAATAGAGCAGCTAATTGAATATACTTGGTCTTCAGATTTAAACTCGTGCTGTTCAATCGCGCTACAAATACTCTCTGCAATTAGGTGAGCGTCAAGCAGCTGCGTATTTTTTAAAATAACAGCAAATTCGTCACCGCCTATTCTACACACTAAATGTTTAGCGCTAATGTTTGCTTCAAATAATTGAGCTACATCTTTTAGTACAATGTCGCCTTGTTGGTGGCCTTTGCTGTCGTTAATTATTTTAAAATGATCTAAATCGATGTAAATAAGCGCGTGCTCTACATCACCATAGGTGTGTTTAGTTTGGCATATATTATTGAGTTGTTGATCAAAATAATAACGGTTATGTAAGCCTGTTAGCGTATCGTGCAGGGCTAAGTGGCGCAGCTTTAATTCAGCTTGTTTACGCTCGTGTATGTTGTCGATTGTGGCAGTAATGGTGGCATTATTACGGCTATTTTTTATTAGCTGTAAGCGGCATTCCACCCAAATCTGATTGCCATTTTTATGATTAAGTTGAATCTCGACTTGCTGCTGGTGCATGCCGCCATTAAGAATATCGTTAATGGTCGTATTTAGTTTTACTTGGCATTCATCAGAGCAATAATCGATTAATGATTTTTGCAAAGACGATTTAACCCCAAAGCCACTTAGTGTTTCCCAAGCAGGATTGATAAAGCGAATTTTACCTTGTTGGTCGAGCTCTAAAACCACCGTATTTAAATGCAGCAAAATACGTTGGTGCGCCGAAAAAAGCTCTTTGTAGCGTACTTCGCTAATACTTAACTGTTCAACCTTTTGGGCAAACTCAGCATAACTAACCATAAAGTCTTCACGGCGCGCAGCATGGTCACATACTTTATTTAAAAACGACGGGTCGTATGGCGCTCTTATAAAGTCGGTAACACCGGACAGCAGCAGCTGCTCTGCATAGTCGGCATCGTTATTATCAATAATAGTTACAATGGCTTGTTTAGGGTTATGTTGCAGTATTTCTTCGACTAACTTATCGGATGTGCCCGCATGTGAAGCGGTTGCATCAAGTAGTACAATGGCAAACTGTTGTTGGTTGTAAGCGTTTAAAGCACTTTGGCTTGAGGTGACATGGGTAATGGCAAAATTGAGCTTAAGTTGCTCTGCTATTTCATCGGCTTTTTGCGCTATTGGTTCAAGCAAGAGTAAATTAAGGCGGCTGCTTTTTTCTAAATGCGTAGACAGAACATTGGCCAGCACCTGCGGCAGCATATCTTGGTGCTCAAAGGGCAGTACGGCATCTATGCCATAACTACGAGCGGTGGTTTCAGCTATACGCTCACAGTAAATAGGCGGAATAAGTAAAATTGGGGTGTTTTTAGGTGTTTTAAGTAAGCCTGAGCGGATCATGCGAGAAAAACGCCAGCCATCTATTTTCCCCACGCTCAAGCCCGTAATAATCATGTTTACTGGCTGCTTTTTTAACAGAGTGAGCGCATCTTGGCTATCTGCTACTTCTATGAATTCAAATACCTTTAAATGTCCTAAAGTGGCGCGAATAGTGCGGCGTTCTTCACTACTTGCGTTTAGAATGAGCAACTTCAGCTTACCTGCCACTTTTTTAACCCCGAAATTAGAAACATCATTATTTAAGGTGAGTAAGAATAATGATATTTACCAATAAGAACAAGATTATTTAAAGTAGTTACTCAAATGTATCTAAAATAGGGTGAATCCTCTCAACTGTGGTAGATATCTTGAGCTTAGCCGAGGATAGATATACACTTGGCGCGATTTTAATGATGTGGAATACCGACTATGCGCGTGGCTGACTTTAGCTTTGACTTACCTGATGAATTAATTGCTCGTTTTCCTAAACAAGACAGAACCAGCAGCCGTTTACTAACCCTAGATGGCCCAACTGGCAACGTTGAACATAAAGTGTTTAGCGACCTACTTGATTTAGTAAACGAAGGTGACTTATTAGTATTTAATAATACCCGCGTTATTCCTGCTCGTATGTTCGGCCAAAAAGCCTCTGGCGGTAAAGTCGAAGTACTTGTAGAGCGTGTAGTTGATGAACACCGCGTACTTGCCCATGTAAGAGCAAGTAAGTCGTTAAAGCCTGGTAACGAAGTTATTTTAGAAGGCAAAGCAAAAGCGACAATGATTGCGCGTCACGATACGTTATTTGAGCTTGAATTTGATCGCACCCAAAATGTACTAGATATTCTAAACGACATTGGCCACATGCCTTTACCTCCTTACATTGACCGCCCAGACACCGAAGCTGACCGCGAGCGTTATCAAACCGTTTATGGCGAAAAGCCCGGTGCAGTAGCAGCGCCTACGGCAGGGCTGCATTTTGACGATAAGCTAATGGCGGCATTAAAACAAAAAGGCGTAAACATGGCGTTTGTTACGCTACATGTTGGCGCAGGTACGTTTCAGCCGGTGCGCGTAGAAAGCGTAGATGAGCATGTAATGCACTCTGAATACATTGAAGTACCTGATGAGGTGGTTCACGCTGTTGCTAATACAAAAGCTAACGGTGGCCGTGTTATAGCTGTGGGAACTACCTCTGTGCGCTCGTTGGAGTCGGCAGCAAAAGTACACGGCGGTAAATTAGAGAGCTATTTTGGCGATACCGATATTTTTATTTTTCCGGGTTATCAGTTTAATGTAGTTGATGCCATGGTGACTAATTTTCACTTGCCAGAATCAACCCTCATAATGCTAGTAAGTGCCTTTAGCGGCCAAGATAACATTATGGGCGCGTACAACACGGCTATAGAACAAAAGTACCGCTTTTTTAGCTACGGCGATGCGATGTTTTTAACACGTAAATAAGCACGTTTTTATCCGGTACCGTTTTTAAAAGCCCAGCTCGCACGCTGGGTTTTTATTTGCCTGCGCTAATACGCAGTGAATTTAGCGCAGCTAATAGTAATAACGGGGCAAAAAGGGTAGAATCGAGCGGTTAAATTATAGCTTGTTGGACTGTTTTTCCGACATTGAGGATGATATGAAATTTGAATTAGACCGCACCGACGGAAAAGCGCGCCGCGGCCGCTTGATTTTTGACCGTGGTGTAATAGAAACGCCTGCATTTATGCCAGTAGGTACTTACGGTACTGTTAAGGGCATGACCCCAGATGAAGTTAAAGCCACAGGGGCACAAATTTGTTTGGGTAACACCTTTCATTTAATGCTACGCCCAGGTACTGAAATCATTAAACAACACGGTGATTTACACGACTTTATGAATTGGGACTTTCCAATTTTAACCGACTCAGGTGGTTTCCAAGTATTTAGCCTTGGTGCTATGCGTAAAATTACCGAAGAAGGCGTGTTGTTCCAATCGCCGGTAAATGGTGACCAAATTATGATGTCGCCTGAAAAATCAATGGAAGTACAGCGTGATTTAGGCTCAGACATCGTAATGATTTTTGACGAATGTACGCCATACCCTGCCACCGAAAAAGAAGCAAAAGACTCAATGGAGTTATCGCTTCGTTGGGCTAAGCGCTCTAAAGAAGGCCACGGCGATAACCCATCAGCCTTATTTGGTATTATTCAAGGTGGTATGTACCCAGAGTTACGTGAACAATCACAAAAAGGCCTAGAAGAAATTGGCTTTGATGGTTACGCATTAGGCGGCCTATCGGTTGGTGAGCCTAAAAACGAAATGATGAATATTCTTGATCATTGTGCGTACAAAATGCCAGAAGACAAACCGCGCTACTTAATGGGTGTAGGTAAACCTGAAGACTTAGTTGAGTCTGTACGCCGTGGTATTGATATGTTTGACTGTGTAATGCCTACCCGTAATGCACGTAATGGTCATTTATTTATTACCACAGGTACAATTAAAATTCGCAACGCAGTACATAAAACAGACACTGGCCCACTTGATCCTGAGTGTGATTGCCATACCTGTAAAAATTATTCGCGTGCTTATTTGCATCACCTTGATAAATGTAACGAAATTTTAGGCGCACGACTAAACACAATCCATAACTTACGTTACTATCAGCGTGTTATGGAAGGCCTACGCAATGCAATTAGCGAAGGTAAACTAGAAGAATTTGTTAGTGATTTTTATGCTCGCCGTGGCCAAGACGTGCCAGAGCTTGCAGATATAAATTAAAATTTAAAAATATAGAGGAAGTATTATGAGTTTATTTATTTCAAACGCACACGCCGCTGCTGGTCAACCTGCTGCAAGTGGTGGCTGGGAAATGCTAATTATGTTAGCTATTTTCGGTTTAGTTTTTTACTTTTTAATTTACCGCCCACAAGCTAAGCGTGTGAAAGAGCACAAAAGCCTTATGAGCGCGATGGCTAAAGGTGATGAAGTACTTACCCAAGGCGGTTTAGTAGGTAAAATTGTTAAAATTACTGAAGATAAAGATTTCATCGTGATTTCTTTAAATGAGCAAGCTGAAGTAACAGTACAAAAATCGGCAGTATCTGCTGTATTGCCTAAAGGCACAATGAAGTCACTATAAAAATAAAAAGGACATGCCTGTGTTAAACAAGTTTCCAATTTGGAAGTATTTACTTGTTTTAGCTGTGGTAGCCATTGGCCTTTTATATGCTTCTCCAAACTTGTATGGCCGCGATCCGGCCATTCAGGTTTCGGGGGCAAAAGGCGCAGATGTCGATCTCAGTGTAGTAGACAAAGTAAACGCAACCCTCAAACAACATAATGTAACAGCTAAGTCTACCGTGCTTGAAGGCGGCCAAGTATTAGTACGTTTTAAAAATGTTGAAGAACAGCTAAAAGCGCAAGACTTACTGCGTAATTCTCTTAGCGACGATTATATCTCTGCTATTAATATGGCACCTGCGCAACCTGCATGGTTAAAATCATTGGGTGGTAACCCTATGAAGCTAGGTCTTGATTTAAGTGGTGGTGTTCACTTCACCATGGAAATCGACATGGCAACCGCGGTAGATAATCAGCTAGAGCAAATGGAACAAGATTTTCGTAGCGACCTACGCGAAGAAAAACTTCGTTACCGTAGTGTTCGCCGCGTAGCGGGCTCTGAGCGTATGCGTGTAGAAATGCGTACAGAAGAAGATAAAGAAGCGGCTGAACGCTTTTTAGCATCGCGCTACCCACTAAACGTATACATTGATGATAGCAGTAACGATCGCGCATTTTTTGCCACTATGAGTGAGCAAAAGCTTAAAGAAATACGTGACTACGCTATTAAGCAAAACGAAACCATTATTCGTAATCGTATTAACCAAATTGGTGTTGCAGAGCCTAACGTACAGCGCCAAGGTGCTGAGCGCATTATTGTGCAACTACCAGGTGTACAAGATACAGCACGCGCTAAAGAAATTTTAGGTGCAACGGCCACGCTTGAATTTCGTGAAGTAGACGAAAACGCAGACCCAAGTGCAGCTGCTCAAGGGCGTATTCCTGCGGGCACAGAAATGATCATGAGCCGTGATGGCTACCCTGTGGTACTTAAAAAACGTGTCATTCTTGAAGGTAGCCATATCACTGGTGCGCAATCAGGAAACGACGAATACCAGCGCCCACAAGTAAGCATTACCTTAGATAGCAAAGGCGGGGCAAAAATGAATGCCTTTACCAAGCGTGCTATTGGTAAGCGCATGGCAACGGTATTTATTGAATACAAGCCATCGGGTAAAAAAGATGCTGACGGTAAAGCACTTCCACCTATTAAGGTAGAAGAGGTTATTAACGTTGCGACTATTCAGGCTCGTCTTGACCGCTCATTCCGTATTACAGGTATTGATAACCCAGCCGAAGCCCACAACTTAAGCTTACTATTACGCGCCGGTGCATTAGTAGCGCCAATTCAAATTGTTGAAGAGCGCACAGTAGGCCCAAGCCTAGGTCAAGAAAACATTGAAGCCGGTATGACAGCGGTAGCCCTTGGCTTTGCGTTTGTACTTGCCTTTATGCTTATTTACTACAAAGGGTTTGGTTTAGTTGCCAACATTGCACTAGCAGCTAACTTAGTGCTTATTGTAGGTGTAATGTCGTTAATTCCAGGAGCCACATTAACGCTGCCAGGTATTGCCGGTATTGTATTAACAGTGGGTATGGCGGTTGATGCTAACGTACTTATTTTTGAGCGTATTCGTGAAGAGCTGGCCGATGGCCGCAGCCCTCAACAAGCCGTTCATTTTGGTTACGATAGCGCCTTTAGTACTATTTTTGATGCCAATATTACCACTTTAATTGCTGCGGTTATTTTATTTGCAGTGGGCACTGGCCCTATTGCAGGTTTTGCCGTAACACTCGCAATTGGTATTTTAACTTCAATGTTTACAGCCATAGTTGGTACCCGTGCGGTAATTAACTTATTTATTGGTGGTAAGCGCATTGATAAACTTTCAATTTAAGGAGCGGACATGCAAATTTTAAGTTTGGGTGGTAAAACCCTACGTTTCATGTCACTTCGTAAAGTGGCAATGGGTTTTTCTACGCTATTAATTTTAGCGTCGTTTGCCTCAATTTTTATCAAAGGTTTAAACTTTGGTTTAGATTTTACTGGCGGTACCGCTGTAGAGGTTGGTTTTTCGCAACCTGCAGATTTGAAAAAAGTACGCTCAGTATTAGCTGAAAACGGGTTTGCCGATGCTTCAGTGCAGCTGTTTGGTTCTAGCCAAGATATTTTGGTTCGTTTAGCGCCGCGTGGCAGTGAAGTAAAAGCCGAAGTTATTGGTAACCAAGTTATTACTGCCTTAAAGCAAGCTGATGAGAGCGTAGTAATGCGCCGCATTGAGTTTGTAGGCCCAAGCGTAGGGGAAGACTTAAAAGAGCAGGGTGGCCTTGCCATGTTAACTGCGCTTATTTGTATTTTGATTTACGTGGCATTTCGCTTTGAGTGGCGTTTTGCTGTGGGCGCGGTAGGTGCACTATTACACGATGTAATTATTACAGTTGGTTTGTTTTCTGTATTAGGGTTAGAGTTTGACTTAACTATTTTAGCGGCAATATTGGCGGTAATTGGTTACTCACTTAACGATACTATTGTTGTATCTGACCGTATTCGTGAAAACTTCCGTAAAGTACGCATCGACGATACTATCGAAATTATCGACATGTCGCTAACGCAAACACTTAATCGTACACTTGTAACGTCAATCACCACTATTTTGGTATTGATTGCGTTATTTGTATGGGGCGGACAAACTATTCATGGCTTTGCTACAGCCCTGTTATTTGGTGTGTTCATTGGTACTTATTCTTCAGTTTACGTTGCAAGCTCGGTAGCTATTACCATGGGCGTAAGTAAAGAAGATTTAATACCAGAGGTAATTGAAAAAGAAGGCGCAGACCTAGACGCATTGCCGTAATAGAGTTAACGCTAAATAAAACCGCTCAATTGAGCGGTTTTTTATTGCGCGCGGTTTTATAGAGCTTGGTTGCTTTAAGATTAAACGTACACGCTTTTTAGGCTGAACTTAAAGCCTTGAGCCGGTTATATAATTAAGCCCTTACAAAAACGTATGAATATTTAACAGTATATTAGGCTATAAACTTAGCGCTTAGATTGTACCGCCCCTAAATTGAGCAAATTTAATCCTGAAAGGTCAATAGCACCTAATGCCATAAAATTGTCATACAGGCTTGCTACTTTAATGCCCCTATTAAACGACAATCAGGTTTTGCAGTGACGATGCAGCGCAAAGTACTAGAGTACATTTTAAGTAACGGTGAAATAACCACGTTATTTCAGCCTATTTTTGATATAGCTAATCAAACAATTATAGGTTACGAAGCGCTAAGTCGAGGGCCTAAAAACAGCCCTTTGGAAATGCCTAACCGTCTGTTTGAAGCGGCCAGTGAGCACGCTTTAATTTCAGAGCTTGAGTTATTGTGCCGCTCAAAAGCAATTGAAAACTTTGTAAAGCTTAATCTAAACGGTAAGTTATTTTTAAATGTAAGCCCTAAAACCTTGCTTGACCCTTGCCACCCAAAAGGTGAAACCTTGCACTTAATAGAGCAGTTTGGCTTAGCAGCAAACCGCGTGGTGATTGAGGTAACAGAGCAAGAAAAGGTCGACGATGGTTTTTTATTATTAAAAACAATTGCACACTACCGCGAGCTGGGTTTTACCATTGCCATTGACGACTTAGGTGCTGGTTACTCGGGTTTAAAACAGTGGTCTGAACTATGCCCCGACTTTGTAAAAATCGACCGTTACTTTATTGATCATTGCGATGAAAGCGAAGTTAAAAAAGAGTTTTTAAAATCGATTACGGTACTCGCAAAAGCAACAAACACCGCAGTAATAGCCGAAGGCATAGAAAGAGTAGAAGAGCTTGCCTATGTTGAAAGCTTAGGCATAGCAAACGTACAAGGTTTTTTACTGGAAAAACCAAACTCAAATCCAAGCCTTGATTACAGCTCAGAGCAATTACAAGCATTAAACTTTAAACAGCCAAGCAATACGTTTGATCAATCAATAGCGATTGGCTGGCTTGCTGTTACACAAGAAGCAATAGACAGCGAAACCCGTTGCAAAGACGCCCACAAGCTATTCGAAAAAGACAAAGCCGTGATGAGCCTAGCGGTTTTAAATAAAGCCGGCCAACCGGTTGGCTTACTACATAAAGATCAGCTCACTGAGGTGTTTGCAGCGCCCTATGGCCATGCACTTTACGACAAGTGCCCCGTAACCGACTTTATGGATAAACAACCTTTAGTGGTGGATGAAAACCAACTTCTTGATACCGTGAGTCAGCAAATTACAGAGCAAGACTTTGATATTCGCCGCCATATTGTGATCACCCGAAATAAACGTTACCTAGGGCTTGCCCCATTGCGTGATATTTTAAAGCATATAACAGAAGAAAAAATTCGTCACGCCCAGCATGCTAACCCACTCACCATGCTCCCTGGTAATGTAGCCATTAATGAGGCAATAGAGCAAAGGTTACGCTCACAAAGTGCGTTTTCGCTTGCCTATATAGATCTTAATCACTTTAAGCAGTTCAATGATTTATACGGTTATGCCAGTGGCGATAGTGTGATTAAATTATTGGCAGATGTAACCGTGCAAGCATGCGAAAACAGTGCTAACTTTGTAGGACATATAGGTGGTGATGACTTTATGGTTGTGTTTGACCAATCAGATGCTGTGTATATTTGTAATACCATAATTGAGCAGTTTGAACTGCAATCACGCACTTTTTTTACGCCTGAGCACATTAAGAGCAAAGGCTACTGGGCTACAAATCGTGAGGGAGAAAAGCAATTTGTACCTTTACTTACGTTATCAATTGGCCTTGTGGAGCCCGACTTACAAGAATGTAAAAACAGCCATCAAGTTGCAGCACTTGCAACAGATGCTAAAAAAGAGGCTAAGCGATATCGCCATAGTTATTTGTTTATTTGTAAGCGCAGAAAGCCTGCGCCTGCCGTAGTGCGCTTAGCACCAGAGAATAAACAGGTGGTATAAAAAATAGGTAATTATTATGTTGCCATTAAAAGTAGTTGTTGGTGGATTTGCTTTATTTGCGGTTAGTTTTTTTGTGCAAGGGGTAGAAATTGTTAATGTTGCTCAAAAGCAAAGTGTGCAAAATGCCCGTGAAGAATACCTAAGTGAGCTATTAACACGAGCCCTAGAGCGGGCTAATTATCCTGTAGACATAAAAATGCAGCCAGTGAGCTTACAGCAACAGCGTGACCTGATTGAGCTAGATAAAACAGAGTTAGATGTTTATTGGAGCATGAGCAGCCCAGAACGAGAGGCACGGGCAATAGCCGTTAAAGTCCCGCTATTTAAAGGCTTTATAGGCAAGCGCGTTTTATTAACCAGTAAAAAAAATGTCGAAAAATTTAAAGGCATTACCACTTTGGCGCAATTAAGTGAGCTCTCGGCAGTGCAAGGGCATGATTGGCCAGATACAAAAATAATGGCCTATAACGGCTTACATGTAAGGCCGCTGAGTAACTATCAAGCTATGTTTACGCTTACTAGCCGTGGCAGAATTGATTACTTTCCTCGCTCATTTATCGAAGTTAATTCTGAGCTTGTTGCCAATGCGCAGAGTAACTTAGTTATTGTGCCTAATTTATTTATTAGTTATCCCACCGGTATTTATTATTTTGTTGTAAGTAGTAAGCCAGCTTTAGCGCAAGCCATAGAGCTTGGGTTGCAAAACATGCAAAACAGCGGAGAGTTTGATGCGTTATTTGATGAGTATTTTGCAAAAGACATAAACTCTCTCCCTTTTACAAAAGGTTATACCACGGAGCTAAAGCTCGATAACCCTTACTTTTAAAACAAAAAAGGAGCCATAGGCTCCTTTTTTATAATAGGGTTACATGCACTTTATTAGCGAAGTAACGCTTCAGGTAATACTGGGCGAATTTCACGGATAATTGCTTGCGTAAGCTTAGGTGCACCACAAATAATGTTACCGCTATTGTTGTAGTTAACGCCACCTGCAAAATCAACAACCATGCCGCCAGCTTCTTTTACAAGTAACTCGCCTGCTGCTGTGTCCCACGGTTTTAAACCAATTTCAAAAAAGCCATCAACACGGCCCGCAGCTACATACGCCATATCTAGCGCTGCAGAACCTGCACGACGAATATCAGCAGTTTGTGTAAACAATGCTTTAAACGCGTCTGTGTATGCATCTAAGTGATGTTTTTGTTTGAAAGGGAAGCCTGTTGCTAAAATTGAACCAGCTAATTCTACGGTTTTAGTAACGCGTAAACGCTTGCTGTTTAGCTGTGCGCCTTGACCACGAGATGCAGTGAAAAGCTCGCCACGAATTGGATCATAAATTACAGCTTGGTCTAAACGACCTTTTACTTTAAGTGCGATAGAAACCGCGAAATGAGGGATACCCTTGATGAAGTTAGTTGTGCCATCAAGCGGGTCAACAATCCATTGGTAATCTGCATCTTTGCCTTTGTGCTCACCTAGTTCTTCACCAACAATGCAGTGATCAGGGTAAGATTTTAAAATTGTATCACGAATTGCGGCTTCGGCTTCTTTATCAATGTTAGTCACTAAGTCGTTAGTGCCTTTTTGTTGAATTTCAACTTTTGATAAATCTTCACTTGCGCGAAGTAAAATTTTGCCTGCGTTGCGCGCAGCGCGAACCGCAATGTTTAACATTGGATGCATGGTATTACCTTTGGGTTGTAAAAGAACGTTTATATATTTAAGCCGGCGTATTTTAGCGACTTTTGCCATAAAGTAAACAATAAACCCCAAATACTTTTGTGTGTTTTTTGTACGGCCTTGAAATGCATGTAAATTTATTCGTATCTAAGACATGTTGGCGTGTATGGATTGAAATTTGTTCAACCGAAGGGCAACTTAATCACAGCGCGAAGTGCGAAGCCTTGGGGGCTCAATAACTTCCATGAAGCAAAGCTTCCGCGTCCTGCTCACGCTCCTTACCTACATCCATGTAGGCAAAGCTTCCGCGTCCTGCTAGCAAACATACTGTTGTAAAAATTAATCTTACAAGGGCAATACACGCCAATAATACTAAAAAGTAAAAAAAGTGCTTTACCTAAAGTTAGCTTGAGGTTTTATCTTGTGTTTAAGCATTCAACTAGGGTAAATAATAATGAAATTAGAACACGTACATTTAGTAGTAAACGATATAAATGCCATGCTTAAATTTTACCAAGCAGCCTTTCCTTATTGGTCAATTAGAAGTGAAGGGCATAACACCTGGTATGGCAAACCTAAGCGCTGGGTACATTTTGGCGACGATAACCATTACATTGCTATAAGCGATAATGGCGAGCATAAAAACAGAGATTTGGCAGGGCACCAAGTCGGACTGGCTCACTTTGCCTACGTTACAAACAACCTAGACGCTGTTATACAGCGCTTAAAACACGCCGGATTTAGCATTGATAAAGAGGGTGCAGAAAACCCATTTAGAAAAAACGTATATTACTTAGACCCAGCCGGGTTCGAGGTTGAGTTTGTGCAGTATATGAGTGACATTCCAAGCGAGCGTAATAACGACTTATAAAATAGGCAGTAACTAACGGTGTAGAAAAGCGCATAATATGGCTTTTCTACCCATTGTGTTTTTACCCGTATTATTTATTACTCACCCCAAGCTGGGCCTTTAAATCATTAGCAAAACTCACAAACTTTTCTTTAATGGTGCGTTTAACTTTTACCTCCACCGAACCTAAAACTGTTTTACCTTCTAGGTTAATTGTGGGGCCTTGACGCTTATTAAGCGACACCGTTTTGTTTTCAAAACTACCTAATATACAAAACATTTTAGAAACTACATTAACGTGCTCTGGTACGTAAATTTCTTCGCTGCCAAAAATACAATTTACATGCACGGTAACATGTTGGTGGGCAAAAATAGCATCAGTAAAATCTAAAACAATCGACCCCATATAGTTTTGAATGTAAATATCTTTAGGCACCACCCATTGGCCGCTACGCTCGCTTGAGCCTAAAATGCTTCGCAGTGTTAAGTTTTCTTCATCCGCTTGTTGGGCGCTGTAGTTAGGGGCAAATTGCGTTTGCTTTTGAGCACTGTACTGGGTATCTGTAGTAAGGGTTAAATCCTCTACTAAATTAAGTAACGCAGTATTTTCGGTTGCTTCCATTGCACTGTCTAAGCGCCTTTCAAAGGCTTCAGCTGAAATAACGCCATGGCTGTAGTTATAAATAAGTTGGTCTATCACTTGTTCGCGAACTTGCTCTATTGGGCGGTCTTCAATTTTTACAGACATGGGAATAATCCTTTTTATATGAGTTACCACTGTACATAGCAAGTGGTGTACCAAAAATTAACTATTTATATATCAATGGCTTATTGTTTTAGTAGCGCCGCTTAATTTATTATATTAACGATAGATTAACCAAAACAGCAATATAATCGTTATTTTCACCACTTAAGAAAGTTTTACCTAATAGCCTGTAAATGTTTACTCGGAGGTATTTTTATTTATACCTAATGAAATAGTTAACTCCATGAATTTAAAGTGTTAATAAAGTTGGCCTAAAGCTCGCATATATAAAAGTGTCTTTAATCAAAAGGAGAAAGATTATGAAAACATTCAACAAATCTATGATTGCGGCTTTAGTTCTAGGTACTACAGCTATGGGTGCTCAAGCGGGCACGTGGGAAAATGAAAGTAAAGATGCTTGGATTGATGGTAAGGCAGAAACAGTGCTTCTTATGAACACTAATCTAAACAACTTTGACATTAACACTGATGTAAAAAATGGCAAGGTAGTACTTACAGGTAAAGTAAACAGCGACCTTGATAAAGAGCTAGCTGAAGAACTTGTAATTAGCCTAGATGGCGTATCTGATGTAGAAAACAACCTAACTGTTGTGAAAAACATGGATATGGACGACAAAGATCGTGACACTATGGATGATGACGATAACGACTTAACTGACGCTAAAATCACCACAGTAATTACTACACGTTTCTTATTTGACTCAGAAGTTGACGGTACAGATATCGACGTTGATACCGACAACGGTATAGTAAAACTTAAAGGTTCTGTTGAAACAGAAGCTGAAAAGCAGTTAGCAGTAAAAATTGCTAAAAATGCTGAAGATGTTCGTGACGTAGTAGATGAACTAACTATTGTTGCTGAATAATACACTATACTAAAAAGCCCAGCTTAGCTGGGCTTTTTGCTTGTCATTTTTAAAGGAGCTATATCATGGATATCATTCGTATAATACTGTCGATTTTATTACCGCCACTGGGTGTATTTTTACAAGTTGGTTTAGGTATGCACTTTTGGCTAAATATTTTACTAACTTTACTGGGTTACTTCCCTGGTTTAATTCACGCTATCTACATTATTGCTAAAAAATAATGTGTGGTGTGTTCAATGTGAGCCGGCCACTTTTTTATAGTTATTAAAATTGTAAAAAAGCGGCTTACATACTTCTGTGTTTATTTTTCTGTTATTCCCTGCCTATTCGCATGCAAAAAGATTACTATTTAAGCAGTCAGCTTACTGATTGTTAAAATAAAGGTTTTTGCTAGTGACAAGCCTTAAAAAACTTTTTATACTGCAACCCGCTTTAGTCGCTCAGTGGCTAAACGCTTCAAAAATTAACTACCTCGTAGTTATACAAAGTTGGCCCCTTAGCTCAGTTGGTTAGAGCACACGACTCATAATCGTTAGGTCCCCAGTTCAAGTCTGGGAGGGGCCACCATTTTTACAAGCTTCCTAAGTAAACACCTACTAACAAAAATTACCCTGTGCTACCTCTGTGCTACTTTTAGTATAGCAAAGCTTTATAGTTAATATTTAATGTGATGTAATTAAAATTAGCGCTTAAATGACCAAAGGGAACAAATGAAACTTCATACAGTGGCAAATGACATAAAATATTGGGTTATCAGACCAGGCAATGATGCTGTCTACTTTAGGCACTTTATGCAAAATAGCGTAGTTGCTTTAGGTCATATTGATGATGTAATAAAAGAAGAAGGAGTTATCAAGTCAGTTGAGCCTTCGGATATATTTACAGCGCTAAAATCAGAACTAGACCAAAATAGAGCTCAAGAAGATGAGGCATCTGATAAAATATTGACAGACGAAGAAGCAAGGAAAGAGTCTGCACAAATAACATCAGCTGTAACCCAGGTTAAAACTTTTATAAATGATCTAAAAGTGGGTGATGTTGTAATTACACTTAACTCTTCAAAAGTTTTAGTAGGTACAATTAAGTCAGACGCATATATTGAAGAAGGTGATTTAAAAGCCCTGTTGATAGATGGCTCTGGCTACTCTTCTAAAATATTGAAATATAAATTACGAAGAAATGTAGAATGGGAATCACCTAGAAATCGAGAAACGATACCTAAGCCAATTAAGCCTAGCTTAGGACCAAGTCAAACGCTTTTCTCTATCAGTGAAGATAATTCAGAGCTTTTCACGCATTGGCTTTATAGTATTTTTTTACAGAACGGGCGCTTATATTTTTCTACTAAAATTGATCAAAGAAACAAAATCAGTCAATTCAATGTTACTGAATTCCAAAGAACTATACAGAAGTTAGAGTTGTTAGCTACGAAAATAGCTAGTAAGGACTTTGATGGAAATTTGTTTAATGAGATTGAAGAGCAATATATTTACTCCGGAATCCATAATGAGTTTTCATTGGTTACTAAAAACTCTTTTTTATCACCTGGCAATATTTGGAGTGACGTTGGAGGTGAGGCTACAAAGCTTGCTGTGTTTGCCGTGTTATTAGGAGGATTGTTCGGTGTAAATGTTGAAGCGAGTGAAGAGTTTACTGAAGAACAAAAAGTTGCAATTAATCAGACTGTTAAAGAAATGAAAGAAACAGGAAAAGGTAACTTTGATGTCTTTCAGGCTAGTATTAAAGCCAGTCTTGATAAACCTAATAAGTCAATAAAGCAAGTTAGTGAAGATACATTGGACGGTAAAAAAGAGATCACTTTCCCAAAAGTAAAAGCTGACGGAGACACTGGAATATGACCCTATTAGTGGGGGTATGTGCATCAGTTTTATTCATTGTATTCATTTTGTTATTACTTAAAAAAATACCAAATGATTATCCTAAATTGAGTGAAACTGTATACAATTTTGTAGCGGCTATAAGTATAGTTGCCGCAGGTGTGTGGGCCATTTCTACATTTAATATTTTAAATCAAAGAGATATAGCACAAGCACAATTAACGGAACTAAAAGAAAAGCTAAAAAATGTAGAGTCGTCGAAAATAGAGCTTTCAACAGAAGTAGTTAATTATGAAGGTATAAATAAAGATGAACGCTCTAAAGGTGTTATTGTAAAAATAAAAATCGTAAATGTCGGAAATACTCCTATTGAGTTTGATGTATCAAAATCTTCGGTAAAAATTTACCAAATTGAAGCTCAAGGAGTTGAGATGGGTTACAGCAAATTGTATGAACCACAAATTATCAGTGAGTTAGCAGAGATAGGGGGTGACTCAGAAAGTACACCTTTGACAAGCTTTGTTTCTTTGACTTCATCTGAAAGGGTACTAAGTTATTTTGCTGTATTGCCTAAAAATAGAATGTATTACATAGTGTTTTCAACAAAGCCCATAGAATTGAAAAATGATGGGCTTACAAAATGTGAGGAGCTCTCAGGTTGTAAGTGGTTTGTTTCTAAGTATATTTACTTGGAATAATATGGACTGCTCTTTACCTTAAATAAACTTCAGTAATTTCAGCTCTGAAGTGACCTAGCTCTTGTGATACAGTTTCGAGAGCTATTTGCCTACGAAGCCCCAAACCTTTTAGTTCATCCATTCTCTCTTGTGCGTAGCTATGCCTGAGACCATGACCGCCATTTGAAAAGAAGAGTGTGCGACTAGATGCTTTTGAGAATGAGCATGACCATTTATGACCACCACCAATATCATAACGTTGCAAATAGTTAATTTCCCTGTCACGAACCGTTATAGGCTGTGCTAAGCGCCTTTGTTCCAGCTGTGTAGCTAATGCGTTAGGTATTAATACATCTCGGATTAGGCCGCCTTTACCTTTCACTGTATAAATACAACCTTCTCGACCAAGCCATTTGCTGTCTAGCGCTGGACGGCTATCAGCTTTTCGCTCTGATACTCTGGCTATAGTTAATAGCTCATGGGCTCTTAATCCTGCTGCGTAGGCTATTTGTGTAGATAGATTATATTTTCTAGTTTGATGTTCACTAATTGCATGAGTTTGGACTGGAGTGTAGGCGCGAGACTTTTCGATTATCTCTTTTTCGGATTTTATTACAGTCAGCGTTTCTTTAGGGCCAAGCTTGCCGTTGAGTTTAAACATAGCTTGAATTGCTTGCCGTTCCATATCCAACGTTTTTTGGCCTGCAAACTCACTGCGGTAATCAAGGTATTTATAAGCATCTTGAATGCTCATGCCTTGCACACCATTATTGCCAATATCTTTTGACCACCGAGCTATTTTTATAAGTGCAGTTTTATAGCTTCGTGCGGTACCTAGAGATTTAATAATTTTGTGCTTATATAAGTTTTTAGCCAGCTTTTCCGCTTGCGTTTCTGGTTTTGCGAACTTAGGCATTTTTATCAATCCACCGTTTTACAGTTGTCCAATGTGCTCTCACTCTTTTACGCAATAGCCATCTTTGAAGATTGGCTATATTCGTATCTTCTTCGTAAAGAGCCAGAAGTCGCTGTTTATGTTTATCTAGCTTGGATGGCTTAAATCGTTTTTTACTGATCAATTTTTTCTCATTTTTTAGGCGCAATGCTTCTGCTTTAGCATTAAAGGTCATAGTTATTCTCCGGTGTGGTTGTAAGAAAAACTGGCTGATTAAGCTCAGCGGCTAACGCCTATTCGCCCCTGTTTTACGCATGCGTAAGGCTCGGACTGATCGCGCCTAAAAATCAAAAGACTTGGTTTTATAATGAAGCTGAAAGCTTCTGAAGTGGGGGTTACAGAGAATGTAACAACGTGTTGAAGGCAGCAGTGCAGCGCCTGTTTTATTCTTGCCCGAAGGGCTTGATTAATATTTAGATTAGCAGCTTTAATTAATATTTCAATCTGCAAATAAAAATCTGCGTGTAAGATACTCAAAAGCCCATACCCCGCTATGTGCAAGCCTATTTTAGGCTTCTACATAGCGGGGTATGGGCGAAGCCCAGAAAAGAGGAGGCAATTGCTCATGATGCCTCATTTTTAAAATTCAAATCTTAAAGCTATTTTAATCAACATAGTTTAAGTTTTGCCCAACATGTGAAAGTATATAGGTTGAAGATTCTTAGGTTTATATGGAAATAGAATGGCGAAAAGTCCTAAACAAGATTTTGTATTTAAGAAGCATATGTCTATTGGTGAGGCAGATGCAGAAAACGATTTAAACTTCTTAGCTGATTGTTTTGTTGATATTGGTGACTTTGAAGTTATAGAAAATACAGAAGCCCCGCAATCAATTGTTTTAGGTCGAACAGGCATTGGAAAAAGTGCTCTTTTGGAGCAACTAGAAAGTAGCTCTGAAAATGTTATTAGGATTGAACCAGAATCTTTAGCGTTAAGACATATTTCAAATTCTACAGTCTTAAATTTTTTTGAGGGTTTAGGTGTAAATTTAGATATTTTTTATAATTTGCTTTGGCAGCATACTTTCGCAGTTGAGCTTATCAAATATAAATATAACATTGACTCCATTCAAGCAAAAACCAACTTCATTGATTTAATAACCAACCTACTGTCAGGTAATTATAAAAAACAACAAGCCTTGAAGTATATTGAAGAGTGGGGGGACAAATTTTGGGTCGATACTGAAACCAGAATCAAAGAATTAACAGAAAAGCTTGAAGCAAGCCTAAAATCTTCGATTTCTTCAAATGTACCAGGTGTAAAAATCACTGGAGGTGCAGGAGGGGCAATGACAGAAGAGGTTAAGTCAGAAGTAATCCACTATGGAAAAAAAGTTGTAAATACTGTCCAAATTGAAAAATTAGCAAAGTTGGTAAATATTCTTGCTGATGATATTTTTAATGACCGAAAGCAAAAAACATTTATTGTTATAGATAGACTTGATGAAAACTGGGTAGATGATGAGCTTAGATATAAGTTAATCAAGGCTTTAATTGAAACAATTAAAAAGTTTAGAGCAATAAAACCAGTAAAAATAGTTATTACTCTTAGAACAGACTTGCTTCATCGAGTGCTTGATAAGACTAAAGATTCAGGCTTTCAACCGGAGAAGTACAATAGTTTTTATTTAAAAATGGGATGGAATCGTCCTCAGCTCAAAAGCCTGTTAGATATGAGGATTAACCAATTACTAAAGAACAAATACACTAATAGTGAAGTTTTTTTTGAAGATATCTTTCCGAATAAAATAGATAAGGTTACACCTCTTGATTATATTTTAGATAGGACATTGATGAGGCCCAGAGATGCTATTATATTTGTAAATGAGTGTCTTATTGAAGCACAAGGAAAAACTGAAATTACAGGCTCAATGATTAAGCAAGCAGAACTAGCTTATTCTCAAGGCCGTTTGGAGTCACTTAAATTTGAATGGCGAACTGAGCACCAATTGTTAGAAAAATATATTGAACTGTTACATCATAAAAATAGTAAATTTAAAGTTTCTAGCATTTTAGATGAAGAATTAGAGCAAGTAATTTTGGGCTTAATAGAAATCCCTAAAGAGCAAGGTGACTTGGCCGTCAAAAGCGCACATGACTATGTTAAATCTAGCTATCCATCATCTCTCTCTTTCATGACTCAAGTTAGGCAGAATATTTTGTATACGCTATACAAAATAGGCATTGTTGGTATCAAAGTTGATGGGACAAGCACTGTAAAGTGGAGCCATGATAGAACTCAAAACTTAACTCCTAAACTCATAGAGCAAACTTCTATTGTCTATATACACAAGATGTTATGGAGAAGCTTAGCAATTGATAAAAGGCCTTCTTAACAAAGGGGCTTTCAAATAACCCCTATAAGGGATAGTTATTTGAGATGAAGACACATGGGGAAGGTATTATGAGCACCATTCCCTAATAACACTTGCCAGCTCATCTTCAATACAATACAGGTACGCAGTTGGCACTTCTAAAATATCAGCCAGAGCTTTCACTGTTTTAAAGTCTGGAGAATGTACACCTTTCTCATATTGGTTCATTCTTGCTGATGCTGCAAACTGATCCATTCCAGCCAAAATTCCCAACTGTTTTTGCGATAGCCCTTTAGCCTTTCTTGCCTCTTTTAAGCGTTTTGGAAATGGTGATTCGTCATTAGTTTTCATTATTTATTGTTCTTAGCTTGAAAACTAAGAGTTTCTTAGCTTTAATTAAATCTAGATACTAAGGAATCCTTAGTTCTTTGCTTTTGTAACGAATTTAGTTTGGAGGAATGAGTATGCTCGAAACGTTTGTGTGTGTATTGGTCGGGGCTATCTACTTGCTGGTAAGTATATTTACAAGTGATGAGCAGTCGTCGAAAGAAAACGAGCAACTAGATATATTGAATGATGGTATGGGCAATATTATCGCTGATGGTGAATTTATGTCGCGTGAAGAAGCTGAGGATGCAAAATCACGGGGTGAACTTTACGACACCTATTACTAATCACTTAAAGAATAGGACAGTGATCAAAATTAGGCATGCCTAATTTTAAGGAGTAATGTAATGCTACTTTTAGAGCTATATAAAAATGTTGAGCTAAGGCCTTTCATCCCTGTAGTCGTTGAGTTTCAGAGCCGCTTGGCAGGTATCGAAGCTGAATGTGAACCATTAGGGCTATCATTTGAGAAAGAAGTGCAATCAGAGCAAGAAATGTTTTTTGCTTTGATTTCTCAAAAAGCGTTGGCTTTCGATGTAACAAATGAAATAGGTGAGGTTTGGGATATTAGGTTAGAGCCTTTCAGTCATTTCAAATCTCGAAGCAAAAAAATTACCTTCCCGTTCATGGGTAGTAATGAGCAGAAACAACAAAATATTAGTGAGTGGATGATTGCTTTGTGTAATTGGGAAGGATCTTTTCTATACTCAAATGCAAAGCATTAGCAGAGATTGCTGTCATGACATTATACGAATGGTTTCAAATGTGGATTTTAATGGTGTTAGTGATTCGCGCTACTCGACGCTATGACAAGCTGAAAAATGATCTTTTTGCAGCAATTAAAGATGGCAGGATTTAGATATGGCTCCTTTGTTAGTTGGTTGCGCTTTGATTCTAAGTCTTGTGATCTTCTTCGCTGTTTTGTTTCATTTCAAATGTAAATGATATTGCATAGAACCTCTCCAAAAGCCTACCTAAAAAGATTATCAAGCAAATTTTTTTGTAGGCCTTTTTACTAGCTAACTCCAAATCTAAAAAATAATACATATAAAAATTAGTTATTTAATTTTATTGATAACTAAATTAAGTTACTTTTCCTCTAAACCGTCAAAAACCCCCCGAAAGTTACCCCTGTTTTTCAAGGACAAGCTTCTTATCACTTAATTACCATTGTCGCTCAACTAATTAATAATGTGTTGAGCTAATAATTGAGCTCAACGCTTACGCTTTGAGGTCAATAATAATGGAAAAGGTATTTTATCGTTCAGAAGAAGTAGCCGACTTACTTTTTATCAGCAAACAAGCTCTTTTTAATCAAATCTCTAAGAACAAACAAGGCTGTGGAAATTATCCATTACCACCGCATATTAAAATTGGCGCTCGATTACTTTTCCCTGTTGAAGATTTTCACAACTGGTTAGCTTCTCAACCAAGAAACAAGTAACGCTAGTTATGGCGTATTTCGAGTGCAAAATGACTCATGTCAATTTGAAATCAGATATGTTTTCAATGGTGTGGCCTGTGTTTGCATTAGACGGAAAGTCTAAAGGTGTTTTGGATTTTTCATATAAAGGTGTATCGATAAAAATCGTTCCAAGCGTCCAAGGTCGAGCAACTATCAAAGATAAAGAAGTACTCATTTATTGCTTGAGCCATATCATGGCTGCAAAAAATGCTAAGTTAGAGCTTAGTAACACTGTTCGCTTTAACACCTATGATCTCCTGAAAGCCACAGGGAGAGGAACATCAGGAAAAGAGTACAAACTTGTTGAAAAGGCTTTATATCGACTCGCAGGAACTTTAATTACTACTGATTACAAGTTTAATGGCCGAAGATTTTTGGAAAATATGGGTCTCATCGAAGGCTTTAAGTTAATCGAAGGTAGTGGTTTAAGCCGCTGGCAAGTAACATTGCCCGATTGGCTCATTGAGATGATTGATGACAATGATGTATTAACATTACATGAAGACTACTTTCAATTATCAAAACCATTTGATCGCAGACTTTATGAAGTCTGCCGGAAGCGCTGCGGTAGGCCTTCTAAGCAAGTTATAAAGCTAGATAATTTACGTGAAAGAATTGGTATTAGATCGTCATTGTCAGATTTAAAAAAGCGGCTTAAGAAGATAGAAAAAATACTCGATTACCGATTGAAGGTGGAAGGCGACAGCTTATATATTTTTCGTGATACTGGAAGTGGAAGGATGGAACTCGCGAAACTGAACTCCGAACTTTTATAAACAGGGTAAAACACTGGTTAGTGTCGTACTTTTGATCTTGAATAATGTCGTACTTTTGATCTTGAATAGTATCGTACTTTTGATGAAAACTGTCGTACCTTTAACTTTTTTGATTCGTACTTTTGATTTTTTATATCCTCTGTAGCCCTTGTTATAGCTATATACTTAATGTTCTAAACACGGAAAGCACTAAACGTATTTATAAATATAGAAATAAACATTAATAGTATATTTAGGTAATACACCAATAGATTGACTTTTATCTAAAAATTATGTGAACATAGGATTAACGCAAGCGTATCGCTTGTCCCTTTTTATTAAATAAAAGCATGATTTTGGGCTTAATGCCTGTATTGACAGGCGTTCGTGAAAGCGAACTTGACCGAGGAAGCCCGACACCTTCCCACTCGAAACCAAGAGTAGAGGTTGACGTCTAGGCTAGGCCGTTTTGAGGAATGGCGTACCCAAAATCTTTTTAATAAAGAGGGCATTCCTCAATTCATCCTATAGTATGGGCAGGCCTAGCCTACTAGTAAAAGTCTATGATATGGAAGTTATTGATTATTTTGCCAAAGACTCTGACAATTCTATTAGCTCTATAAAAAATTTATGTAGGGCTTTAGACTTAACTGAGAGTGAGATCAACGAAGTTAGGGCTCTAGGCTCTGATAGTTATATTCAGTCTGAAATTCCCAAGTCTTCAGGTGGTTTAAGAAGAGTATATAACCCTCATTATAAGTTGAGAAAAGTACAGCGAAGAATCAACAACCGTATATTCAACCCTAAAAGTGGTGCCATTGTTCATTGGCCAAGCTTTATTTATGGTTCAATACCAAATCAAAATCTTCTTGATGGTGATATTGATCACAAAGATTATGTTGCTTGTGTATCTAATCATTGTTTGAGCCGTAGTCTCCTTAAAATTGATGTCCAAGATTTTTTTAATAACATTCACATCGACCATGTAACCGATATTTTTAAAAACTTCTTTAAATATTCAGATGATGTATCCGAGTGTCTTGCTGAGATTTGTTGTTACAATGGCTTTGTTGTCCAAGGCGCACTAACCTCTAGCTATATCGCTTCTTTATGTTTATTTGATATTGAACCTGAAGTCGTCAAAAGAGTTAGGAGAAAAGGGCTTAGGTACACAAGGTTAGTTGATGATATTACTGTTTCATCATTAGAAAGAGATTATAATTATTCTTATGTGAAAAATTTAATTATAGATATGCTTCATCAAAAGGATTTGCCTATCAATGAAGAGAAAACTAACGTTTTTAGAGTATCAGAAGGTCCTCTGTTAGTTCATGGTCTCAGAGTCTCATTCCGAGAGCCAAGGTTACCTTCAGATGAAGTATCGCGAATTAGAGCGTCAGTGAGAAATCTTGAAAAGTTAGCATCAGAGCCAAAATTTAGAACAACTCATGCTTATCGGAAAGATTTTAACCGCTGTATGGGGAGAGTTAATAAGTTAAAACGTGTTGGTCATAATCAACATAGAAAACTTATAACTCGACTGTTAAAAGTGTCACCTAAACCATCTAAAAAAGATTTAAAACGTATTGAGGTCATGCTTGAAAGGTTAGAGCGTGATTATGATAAAAAAGCTGGAAACTATTGGTTTTATAAACGCTTTTACAGAGCTCAAGAAAGGTTAAACTTAATAGCAAAATCCTACCCGAACTTAGCCAAAAATTTAAGGCTTCGATTAAAATGTGTGTTCCCAATATATGACAAACACTAAAGAGCTAAAATCTAAATTTTTACTTTTCAGCTTAATACCAATTATAACTAGTTTTGTAATTGCTATATTGTTTTACATAGCAACTATGTCGAAGAAAAGTATAAGTAGTTTGGATATCTGCTTCAGTAACAGTTGTGTTCAAAACTTCGTGTCAATTTTTTCTGCTTCATTAAAAACAATTGAAATAGGAGCATCGATAAGTATAGGTGTTACTACCGTATATGGTATTTTTATTGCTTTAGAAAATTACTTAAGTCACCAAAAAACGGCGAAGTTCTCAAATCACCTTGCGAACTACCAGTTATTTAAAGGTTTTGTTATTACTGAAGTGGGTAATACTCACCGGCTTTCACCTAAAGCTATAAATACATTTAAACTTTATAATTTGATTTTCCCAAGTTCTAGAGAGGGTGAACTGGAGCCTTCAAATAAATATCGCAACTTTTTATGCGAGCTTAACTCAATCATAAGTGATAGTAATGCTAAAATCACAGATTTAAAATCAGGTGAGTTTAAGTACAAGCCCCATCAAAAAAATATCAAAGAATTACTATTAAAAGCAGGAATCGAAATTGAATTTTTGCCGCGAAGAGATTTTTATGACATTGAAAGTGATGTACTAAAAATAATAGATCGGATTAACTCAGAATTTTGCCATTATGCAGAAATGCCATCCCTTTTAAAAAGAAAGTATATCTAGTTTAAGTGCATGATTGATAGTTCTAACGAGTCCTTTCTTGCTTACTTAATAAATAAGACAAACTATTCATTTAGTAAAATTAGAGCTATAAATTGATTGGATTACTCACAAAAAAGCTCTTAGGTGACATAATGAAAAGACGAGAATAGGGTTTTAGATGACATCAGAAGAACTTGAGCAGAATGCCATAGCTTATGCTAAAAAACACAGAACACGTATTGCAAATGAACTAACGGATGAAGATAAGTTTCCTCCAGATATGAGACCTGTTTCTGTTTTTATGGCGGGTTCTCCTGGAGCTGGCAAAACGGAAGCTTCAAAAGTATTTTTGGAAGAGATTGGCGAGAATAATGTTCTCAGGCTTGATCCCGATGAGTTAAGAGAGCTTTTACCTGGGTACACTGGTGATAACTCTTATTTGTTTCATCGCGCTGTATCATTAATTGTTGAACGTACTTTAGATCGCGCTTTCAAAAAGAAACAATCTTTTTTGTTAGATGGAACATTAGCAAGTTACAGTGTTGCAAAGAAAAATATTGAGCGATCTATCAAAAAAGATAGATCTGTACTTATTTTATTTGTGTACCAAAATCCAGAATACGCGTGGGAATTTGTTGAAGCCAGAGAGAAGTTAGAAGGGCGTAGAATTTTACCAAATACTTTTATAGATCAATTTTTTGCATCACAAAATGTTATAAAGGAACTTAAATTAAAGTTCGGTAGTCAAATCCAAGTAGATTTGTTAGTTAAAAATAACAAGGGTAAAACACGTTTTTATCATGGTAACGTTCAGGCAATTGAACATCATTTAGATGAAAAATTCACTAGAGAAGATCTGGAGAGCCTGATAAAATCATCGTCCAGCTCAAAAAACGAGCTTTAGGAGTGCCTATGTTTTCAAATTTAATAAAGCCAAAGCAAGTTCAAAATTCTAAGCTTTCAGATTTTGTACTTGACTCAAGTTCAAGTGAGAAAAAGCGAGTTTATAATCAAGTTATTGAGCGAGCAATTTCCTCTCAAGTACAGGTCGTAAATAAAGCACCTGTAGCTCAACGGTAATAAAAAGTCCCACATAGGGACTTTTTTGATTTAAAAGAAATTTATAAATATTAATTTAACAAAGTACTCATCAACTCAACCTTCTGTTCCTTAGTTAAGCTTGCCAACAGACTTTTCATTTCACTCATTTTATTTACTGGCTCTCGTTCAATCAAACCAGCATATTTGGCTATTGTTTCTGTTACCTTTTCTGCGGGCTCTTTAAGCTCTTCAGCGGTTAAAATTAAATAGCCAGCAGTTACATCACTTTTATCTGTAATATGGTTTAGAAGGCGTTTCAGGAGGTATCCTGATACACCGCTACTCTCAGCCATTGATGTAAATGTGCGGCGCAAATCATGCGAAGTGATTTTTACTCCTGCAATTTGGCATACATGTTTCAACGTTTTTTTAGGATCAGTAAGGTAGCCTTTTTTACTTTTTGTACCAAACACATAGTCAGATACCTTGTATTGTTTTCGTCGATTAAATATCTCTGCTAATCGATCTGTAATAGGAAACTCAACGTCCAAGCCATTTTTTGTATCTTCTAAAATGAATATCCTATCTTCAAGGTGTACTTGTGACCAAGGAAGTTGCAGTAACTCTGATCTTCTTAGGCCTGAAAAGGTTAAAAATTCTAGGTAATCACAAAAAGCAACGCGGCTATTTTGACGATACTTGGCAGCTTCATTTCTAACTTCATAAAGTGCGTCTATGAATGGTTTTAGTTGTGAACGACGCAGTCTTGTTGTTTTACGCTTTACATTATTCCAGTTTCGTTTTTCAGAAAGTGCATCTACAGGATTTTCTGGAAATAATGAACGACCTTCTGAAGATTTGTATTCAGCTTTAGCAAAGTTAAATAAAGCACGCATTAGGCGCATGGTATAATTTGCCTGAGCAGGGCTTCTTGAGGTGATTTCTCGTTGGCGTTTTAAAATCATTGTTTGATTAATATCGGCTAAGCGCTTGTTATGCCAGTCTGGTAGATAGCAGCCCATTTTTTGCTTATAACCTCTTTCAGTTATAGGCTTTAGATCTCTAGATTCGATGTATGAATCAAAAGCTTCTTTCAGAGTAATCGAAGCCGCTCTAAACTGGCGCTTAAGGTCATTAGGATTAATACCTTCAGCTATATCTGCCATTACCTTTCTAGCCATTCGCCTTGCATCATCGAGTGCAATTGATGGAAAGTAACCAAGGGTGACATTAATAGGTGTATCTCTCCCTGGTATCTTTTTATAAACTCTAAATGATTTTTTACCAGCTACGCTCACATCTAAAATGAGTCCTGACAATAGACTGTCATAATAGCGAGTGCGTTTACCGTTTGATTCTATCTTTTCAAGCGACAATTCTGTGAAGCGAAATTTTGTGTCTGACATATGGTGCTACCTCTGTGCTACTTTGAACGTAAAATTTAACGTTCTGAAATACATAATGATTTATGCATCAGAGGTAAGGGGGATTCAATAACCCTATGATATAGCTATGAAAATTAGTAAATAGTTATATCAAAAAGTAACTCGTAGTAAGTCCTTGTTTTGCAACTCATAATCGTTAGGTCCCCAGTTCGAGTCTGGGAGGGGCCACCACTTTTACAAGCTTTCCAAGTAAATACCTACTAACCGAATTACCCTGTGATAATAGTTTTAATAGCAATAGATAAATTTCTATGCTTGTTCTGGTTTCATATAAATTCGAGCCTAGAATATAATCAAAAATTAATGTACCCTTTTTGTTTTTAATAAACGAGGGAATGTTATGTCAAATAAAATTATGATAGAACGAAATATCGGTGTTTTACGTGAAAAAATCAGAAGCGCTGATACTACGACAGTTATGGGGTGTGTTGCTATTGCAACGAGCGCAGATATGTTGTCTGGAGCTAAGCTATCTAAAACACAATATAGTTTCATCGTAAACAGTCGCCAGCGATGTAATTTAATAAAAATTGCTCTGTACAAAGATTTAACTAAGTTAATTAGTGAGAAGGCTATACCCAAAATATTATCTGCTGCTGATCCTACCTCTGATTTATCAAAAGCTGCTTTTATGACTGAAGCCTCAGCAGATTCTATAGGAGAAGCTTTAGAGGTAAAAACGGGCATACCGGCATTCAAAACGGCAGCTGTTTTAAATGCGTTAAGTACAGGTGTTCAGATTAAAACAATGTGGGATATACAAGCTATTGAGGATGGCTTTGCGCAAAGTCCAAGGCAGTTTGAGAAGTTATTTGCCGATTGGAGAAGCTGGAATATTGAAGAACGTTATCAGGTGGCTCGATGAAAAAATTATTAATTTTACTTTTACCAAGTACATGTTTTGCACAGTTTTCAGACTTGTCATTGTGTGAAAACAAACAATCTATGCTAGGTATGGAGTTCTATACTCACTGTGTGGGTGTAGCTGACGCTTCTGTAAAAAAGTTGGAATCCGATGTAACAACTAAGCAGCTTTATGATTACATTACTTTAGGGCTCAAAGACGCAAGTACTTTAGAAAGGTTTCTCTCAGATGATTTGATTGGAACTTTACATGCAATTATATCTATTGATCCAGAGCTACATTACTATACTACAGTAGGTAATAATGTTTTAGTGATGACCAAAGAAGGACTAAATATTTTTGAAAAACACGATGGTTATTGGTTACAAAAATTAGTATCAAAAAAGCCCAATAGATAAATATGTTGCTATTGCATGATGAATGGTATGTGTAATTACTTTAAGTAAGTTTGTAGTTCCAGCCCTAAAGTGAGCTAGCTCTTGTTAAGTTGTACAAGAGCTATTTTGCGTATGGATAATGACTCAGTTTTTTCTCTTTATTATTAGTTGTACTCGGTGACTAGTTGTTTACTTGAAGCGGACAAATTATTCAGTAGCTAAGCCGAAGAGGGTTTTATAGCAAGAAGATATTAGAGCTAAAACTCTTTCAATCGTGAAGAGGGGTTTATGGCAAAGTTATTAAATGCGTTATTAGTACTTAAGTGCTGGTTATAGGCAAAGCCTCTGCGGCTCAACGATAATTAAAAGTCTTTAATTGGAACTTTTTAGACTTGGCTAAGAGTGAACTTACGTAGTTAAAAGTTGAACTCTACTACCTCAAACTATGTACCTCAACTTAAGTTAACTATCTTAATTTTTAATACATTTAAAGTTTGACCTGTAAACTTATAATTATAATCTCAGAAACAAGTTAATTGTTTTGTATACATTTTTAATGTAGGTATCTTAGTATTTGGAAGGGAAGTTGCTGTATTTGTTTAATGAGAGTTTAGGGTCTAAATAAGTAGCCTCTAGCAATGGCTTGCTAGAGGCTTTAACCAATTAATTTACTTGGTACTTACTGTTAGTACGAATGTAAATAGTGGCTGTTTTGTCGCTAGTGTTCTCAATCGTGTGGGTAAAGTTACCGGTTGATTCTACATAGCTGCCTGCGCTTAGGTTTTGCGCTTTATCTTGCTCGCTTGAGTTGTACTCAACGGCGCCGGCTATAACAACAGCACGAAATTCGCTTGCATCTGTTTTTATTTCACCTTTAAAGCCGGCAGGAAGTTTAATCATTGAGCCGTTCATATCGGCTGTACTTCCCCAAAGGTAGGCTGTTTGAACGCCTTGGACGTTAATGTCGTTTAAATCGCTGCTGTTTAGCCATACTATGTTGTCTGCATGTAGGTTTAACGGGCGCTCACCATTATCAAACTGGGCATTAGTTGGTTTAACTAAGTACGGCCCAGAGTCGATTTCTAAGTAAATTAAATTTGTTTCAGCATTGGCTGCAGTGGTGTGGTTTTCACCTGCAGGTTGTGTCCAAAACGAACCCGCTGGCATCCACATTTTTTCAGCTGTTGGGTCGTCATTATGCATTTGCCCTTCAATAACGATACCGCGGTAAGTAATGTTGTGAATGTGCGGCGGAGATTCAAAGCCTTTTTTAAAGCGTACTAACATGCCTGTTGCGGTGTCGGTTGTGCGGTTTCCCCATAAATCTGCAGCGCCAGGGCTTTTATCACCACGTAGCGGGTTTAAGTAACCCCAGTCAATATTGCTTGCAGCAACAACTTTTGATGTGCTTTGCTCTGCAGAGGCTGGCGTTGATATAAGTGTTGCAACCAGTGCAAGAGTTGATGCGTTTAGTAAAAATTTCATTTAAAAGCTCCGTTAAGTTGGTATAGCGCTATAGTACGGCTTAAAATTCAGTCAATAAATGGGCATAAGTTAAATACACTTTCGCAAAAACGTGGATAATAACGTTATAGTTACGCATGCTGGTTTATGCAATAAGAGGGTTGGATGAAAATAGCTGATTTACAAGTATTACTCAAAGTGGCTGAGCTGCAATCAATTACAGCTGCTGCAAATCAATTAGATATGAGCTCATCGGCTGCAAGTGTCTCGTTAAAGCGTATAGAGCAGGCGCTTGGGGCGCAAATATTTGTGCGCACAACAAGGCAAATTCGCCTCACGCCTGAAGGGGAACGGTATTTACCTCTGTGTCAGCAGGCACTCGATTTATTGCAACAAGGGCAAGTGCTTATTCATGAGGAGCAGCAATCTATTAGTGGTGAAGTGCGAATAGCAGTGTCATCGGAAATGGGGCGCAACCTTATGCGGGTATTGCTAAATAATATTATGGATAAACACAGCGAAGTGACGCTGCGCTTACAAGCAAGCGACAGCCGCGCTGATTTTTACCGTGATGGAATTGATGTTGCGCTGCGCGCCTTAACTAAAGAGGCCGCACAGGAGCTAAATTTATACGGCTTTAAAATTTGTAACATTGCACACGTGCTATGTGCCTCGCCTGAGTACATTAAAAAGCACGGTGAGCCGTTAACGCCAGATGACCTACTGAATCATAATGCCCTTTTATATAAGCTCTACGAGGTAGTGCATGATGGGTGGGAGCTGTATAACGATAATCAAAAATACAAGGTTAAAATGAGCAGCGACCGCGCCGTTAACGATGGCGATATAGTAAGGCGTTGGTGTGTTGATGGCACCGGGATAGCCAAAAAATCGGCCATTGATGTAGCTGAAGATTTATTAGCGGGCAGACTAAAAAGGTTAATGCCCGATTACAAAATCCCCCTCACTGAAATGTGGTTAGTACTACCTAGCCGCCAGCTTATAACGCCCGCAATTAGGCTTATTCGTGATGAGTTAAAACACACTGTTAGCCAATTAAGAAAAAACCTGATTGCGCAAGGGATAATTAACGAGCAAGAATGGCCCGATTCACCCTAGTGCACCTTACGCGAGGTTAGTTTTAGCTAGCCTTGCGCCTTTAAAATTTAATTCGCTTTCCTGTGGTTGATTAAATTAAAATACACGCTCTTCTTTTATGTTCTATTTTTTCTAATTATTGGGCTTATTGCTCAGCTGATCCTATATTTATTCTAAGCAAGTGTTAGTTAAGTCCTTTATCCATTTACAGGTATCGTATGTTACTTAAACAAAAAGTTTATATTAGTCTTATTTTGGCTATTGTTGTGCCGTTAGCGGTTTCTACATTTTTATTTTCAAATAGTATTCAAAATCATACCGATGAAAAGCTCGCAAAGGTTGATTTACCCACCGCATTGAGTGAAGTAAAAAGCAAAATTGAACTCGAACTTGCCACTCCTATAATTGTTGCCAAAGAAATTGCGCAAAATAGCTTTGTTAAACAGTGGCTAAGTAACGGTGAGAGTGAGCAAGCAAGAGCCGATTATATTAATTATTTAGCCAGTATTAAAAAAGATAACAACGCAGTTATTGCTTATATAATTTCCAAAAATACCAACAACTATTACACCGATATTGGCATATCTAGACAGATAGATAGAAGCGAAGATGTATGGTTTGATCAGTTTTTATCCTCTAACAGACCCTTTGAAATAGCACTAGATATAGATAAAACCACAAATAGCATGGTGGTTTTTATTAACTATGCACTGCAAATTAATGGTGAGCGTACCGCCATTACAGGCGTAGGGCGCTCGCTCGATTCTATGATCAACTTAATTAACGAATACCGTATTGGCGAAGCCGGTGTGGTGTATTTGGTCTCTGATGAAGGTGAGGTAATGCTTCACAGTGACAGAAGTAAAATGGGTCAAAAAATTAATATTAACGATATAAAAAATGGCGCCATTATTAGTAAAACAATGGCAGGCGAAGATTATGTTGTGTCGAGTACGCCTATTGAGTCATTAGGTTGGCATTTAGTGGCAGAAGTGCCCGAGCAGCAGTTATACGGGCCAATAAATAGTGCCATTAATAGCAATTTATTATTTGGTGTGATCATCGCCATTATAGGCTTTGCCTTGGCCAGAGTTTTAGTGTCGCAAATATTTAAACCCATTGAAAACATAACTGCTGCAGTGAGCGCGTTAACTAAAAAAGATGGCGATTTAACCGTAAGGCTGCCTACTAACGATAACAACGAAATATCAGAGCTTGCCGCTAACTTTAATTTATTTTTAGAGCAGCTACATGGCATGTTTAAGCAAGTGTCGGACTCAGCAAACCACGTTAAAAGCATTTCAGAAAATGTGTTAGTACAAGTACAGGGCGCGGCCAACTTGGCCGAGGTACAATCATCTAGCACGCAAACGGTGGCGGCAGCCGTTAACGAAATGGAAGTAACCGTACAAGATATTTCAAACAGTGCCAGTAACGCCTCTGACATTGCGACTTCAACAGAAGAAGCGACTCATAAAGGGGTGGAGTTTGTAAATAGCACGATAAAGCAAATGGAGCAGCTAGAAAACGCCATGGCTACCTCGGTTGCCTCGGTAACTGAGCTTTCAGGAGAGATAAAGTCAATTACGCAGGTGCTTGATGTTATTAAAGCAATATCAGAGCAAACTAACTTACTGGCGCTCAATGCTGCCATAGAAGCCGCGCGGGCAGGCGAACACGGCCGTGGTTTTGCCGTTGTAGCCGATGAAGTAAGAACCCTTGCTATGCGTACTGCAGAGTCGACCGAGCAAATTAACGAAATGATAGACACGTTAAATTCTAAGGCTTCAAGTACGGTGTCGGCTATAGAGCTTGGCAGTAAAAATACCCTAGAAAACGCCGAACGTTTAAAAGTAACGGGGAGTACCTTAACGGGTATATCTCAAGAAATTGTTACGCTAAGTGAGCTAAATAGCTCAGTGGCTACAGCCACCCGCGAGCAAACGTTGGCTACCTCAGAAATTAGTCAAAATGTGGTGATGATTTCTGATTCTGCTGAGCAAACAAAACAAAATATGAAAACCTCAGAGCAGCTATGCAATGGGCTAAATGAAGAGTCGAATATATTAAAAGACTTACTGGGTAAGTTTACGCTTTAAAAAAAGTGACAACATTAAGCTAAAAAACGCGTTGTACCTTAGTTAAGCTAAGCTTTGGTTAAGAGGTTTATTATCCAAAGCTTAGGTTAATAACAATGCGTTTTTAAACGGGTTAATTTTTACGGTAAATTTCGTGTTGAATGTCGTAAATATTAACGCTTAAGCTGTCAGAATCTCGGCAATAAGTTTTTAAACACTCAAGCAAGCTCTCGCTTAACATTTGTTTTTGTTCAATAGAGCGCCCGGCCATGATATGCGCCGCAATATGAATAAACCCTTCTTTTCCTTCACCGAGCTGGTATTGCTGATAAGCAATAGCGCGGGTTTTAATGGTTTCTAAGTCAAACAAACCACTTTGAAAAGTCGCGTTGTGCACTTTTTCAACAAGTACTTGCGGTAATACAGGAAGATCTTCTGAGTGTTCAATAATAATGTGCGGCATTTACGCGTTTCCTATTATGAGTTACTACGTGGGCGTACGTATAATTGTACCAAAGCCTGAACTGTGCGCTAACCCCTCAATGGCCTAAATTTAGTTGTATTAATTTTTGATGGTAGTATAAAAACAGTCACGTGAACCTTCGCTTATAAAGCAAAATTAAGGATTAATATGAAATTACCACACCGCTTTAAACGTTTAGCTGTGCTATTAAGTGCAGTGGTTACCTTAAGTGCCTGCTCAGATGATGTTGCATCGGTGAGCTTAGGGCTGTTTACTACTAAAGATGTAGTGGTAAATTCCCAGCAAGACCCACTAGTAAAAGGGGTTACGTGCCATATTAGCCATATTGAGGCCGACTTAGATTTTTCAGATCCCTCTGATATGTCTATTGCGTGTCGTCAAACTGGGCCAATTACAGCCGATATGTTACAAGCAATAGATCGCAGTAAGTCGGGCGAAGTGGTGTTTAAGTCATCAAAAAGTATTTTATTTAAATCGCTAAAAGTGCGCCGTATTTACGATGCACAAAACCGCACATTACTGTACTTATCGTACTCGACTAAAGAGTCGAGCGGCAGCCACCACCACGCACTTTCAACTGTGCCTTTATACAATACACAAGCTTGGAACTGGGCACTTGAACAAAAATAAGAGCACACTATGTTAGCGTTATTTAAATCAAAGCCGCTGCTAGAACAAGCCGAGCAGCAGTGGCTAATTGATACCTTTATTTGGGCGGTAGAGCACTTTGATGCCGCATTTTTTACCAAGCACACGCAAATAATATTGCCAACGGTGGCGCATTTTCCTGATTCGGTATCGAGTATTGAGGAAATGGCCACTAAGGTATTTGTACGAGTACGTGATTACGCAGGTATGAGTGCGTGGCCAATACAATTAGTTGCGCCACAACAGTTACAGCCGCAAGTATTTCCGCATTTTGAATTTGCTGAACACTTACGCGGAGAGCAAAGCCAACTTATTGTACCGCCAAGCCACACGATTAATATCTCGTTTAATCCTAATCAAATTAATCAGCCGCAAGATTTAGTGGCCAGCTTTGCCGGCACGCTGGCTACTGTATTAATTCATCATGTTGGGGTGTTACCGCCAGGCGGTAAAGACTACTTGCCACAAGCGGCAGATGCGCTGGCCTGTTTTTTAGGGTTTGGGGTAATGATGAGCAACACTGTGTATCAATTTAAAGGCGGGTGTGGCTCGTGCTATAACCCTTATGCTAATCGTGAAGCGAAACTAAGCGAAACCCATACCGTATTTATGCACGCGCTGATCAGTTATTTTAAAAACGATCGTGACTCTAAAAAACATTTAAAGCCACATTTGCGCAGCCAATTTAAAAAAGCCCAAAAAGAGATCAAAGCATTAGTTGATAACTCTGCTAATCCGCTATTGCTTGCCTATGCACCAACTTAAACCGGATACTTGTGAACTACTTAGACGAATTTTTACTGATTGCCATCGCCCACTTTTTTGCAGTAGCCAGCCCAGGCCCCGACTTTGCAGTGGTGCTCAAACAAAGTATACAGCAGGGCAGGCGTAACGCCCTATGGACAAGCGCTGGTGTGGGCGCTGCTATTTTATTACACGTAGGATACTGCGTATTAGGGGTAGCGCTAATTTTAACGCAGTCGCCTAATTTATTTATGGCATTAAAGTATGTTGCGGGGGCGTATTTAGCCTATTTAGGCGTACAAGCATTAAGGGCTGCCAAACCACCGGTAAATAAAACAGACAACATAGAAAACAAAACAACCCCACAAGAAAGCGTATGGCATGCATTTAGGCGCGGCTTTTTAACAAACGCGCTTAATCCTAAAGCCACTCTCTTTTTTATGTCGTTATTTACCTTAGTTATTAGTGTAACTACACCAACTAGCGTGCAAATTGTGTATGGGGTTTATATGGCTTTGGCAACGTGGGTGTGGTTTTCTATGCTTTCTTTAGTATTGTCAAACCCCAGTGTACGGGCGTTTTTTCAAAAAAGCGGCTATTGGTTTGACCGGGGTATAGGTGTTATTTTAATTGCTTTAGCCATTCGTGTAGTAATTTAACCCTAGGGAGAAGTCATGCCTATTTATAATTTTTCGTTTGGATCGAATATGTCCTCTAACCGCTTGCTTGCGCGTTTGCCAAAAGCAAAGCGAGTTGGCACAGCTGTACTAAAAGGCTACGAGCTTACGTTTAATATGTTATTTAAAGATGGCTCGGGCAAGTGCAGTATTCAAAAAAGTGATGACAAAAACGCCTTGGTATATGGCGTGGTGTATGAACTTGATGAAGCCGAAAAAGCAATTTTAGATACCATAGAAGGCCCAGGCTACGATTGCGTTGCTATTAAGCCCACTTTGTTAGATGGTGAGCAAATAGAGGCCCATTGCTATATTGCTAACACCCACGATAACGATGTACTGCCATACGACTGGTATATTCAGCACGTTCATCGCGGGGCGCTTGAGGCGGGCGTACCAAAAGAATACAGTGATGCAATACTTAATCGGCCGCATAAGCCCGATACAAATAAAGAGCGTGCTGATATTGAATTTGCAGTGCACCAAAAATAATAAGGATAACCATGAAACTCACTAAATTAGCCAGTTTAGCGTTGCTTGCCAGTGCCACTTTTAATAGTTGGGCACAAATTAATACCACGGACTTAGAAGAGGTCATTAACACCTCAATGGCACGCTTTGACGTACCGGGTATGGCGGTAGCGGTTGTGCAAGATGATAAAGTTGTATTTGCTAAAGGGTTTGGGACAAGCAACCTCAATACAAATGCAAAAGTGAACAAAGACACACTTTTTGGTATTGCCTCAAACACAAAAGCGTTTACCAGTGCAGCGCTGGCTAAGTTGGTTGATGAAGGTAAGTTAAGCTGGGATGACAGGGTAATTGACCACTTACCTGAGTTTAGGTTGTACGACTCCTACGTCACCCGCGAAATGCGTGTTCGTGATTTATTAAGCCATCGCAGTGGCTTAGGGCTTGGGCAGGGCGATTTAATGATTTGGCCAAGTACTGATAAATCTATAGAGGATATTTTAGCCGGCCTACAGTATTTAAAGCCAGCCAGCAGCTTTCGCAGCCAGTATGCCTATAACAACTTAATGTTTGTAACCGCAGGCGAAGTGGTGGCACGTGTATCAGGTATGAGCTGGAACGATTACATCGAAAAAAATATATTACAGCCTTTGCACATGGATAACTCGCGCGCGGGCTTTTCGCGTATTCCAAAAAGCAATAAAAACTGGGCAATTGGCCACATACCAATGGATGGTAAGCTCAATCCTTTTTTTGTTAACTACCTAGAAGACTTTAGAGGCGCAGGGGCTATTGCATCAAGCGTAAACGATATGAGCCAATGGTTACTAACGCAGTTAGCTGGCGGAAAAATGCCAAGCGGCGAGCAACTATTTAGTGAAAAACAGCAAGCGCAAATGTGGCACCCGCACATTACCTCTATGGCTTCTAAAAGTGCGTATGAGGCCTATCATCAGCAATTTAGAGGCTATGGGCTAGGTTGGAGCATTGAAGATTACCACGGCTTTAAAAAGCTAGGCCATGGCGGGGGTATTTTAGGTATGGTGTCGCAAGTTACATTATTGCCTGAGAAAAAGCTCGGCATTGTTATTTTATCTAATCAGCAAGCATTTAGTGCACTTTCGGCAGTAACCCACGAAGTGCTTGAAGATGCCCTCGAGCTTGAAGATAAAGACTGGGTTGAAGAGTTGGCTAAAAAACATTTTGCGAGTAAACAAAAAGCCTACGCCAATGCAAAACCCGACACCCCAGCTGATTACCAGCCACAGTTACCTAATATAAATTACACCGGCACGTTACACGACGATTGGTACGGCGATGTAATTATTGAGCAACTCGATGGCAAACTACGTATTGATTTTACCCATACCAAACGCTTAAAAGGCACGCTTGAGCATTACACGGGTAATACGTTTATTGTTAAGTGGGATGAAAAGCTACTCGAGGCCGATGCGTTTATTCGTTTTGATATGGGCGCAAACAACCGTGTTAATAGCGCAAAAATGCGCGCCGTATCAACAGCGGTAACAGACTTTAGTTTTGATTTTAGAAACCTTAATTTAAAAGCTAAGTAGTGATGCTATACACCAAAGTCGCAAAGCCACCGTAAGGTGGCTTTGTTATATTAAGCACTCACATTAAAGGAGCGTTTATGCGTACTGCAGTTATTTCACATCCTCATTGCCGTAAACATAAAATGATTGACGAACATCCTGAGTGCCCAGAGCGCCTAGACGCTATTGCTGATAGACTTTTGGCAAGTGGTGTAGATATTGGCTTAACGCATCTACAAGCGCCTAAAGCGCAGCGTGAGCATTACTTATTAGCCCATGATGAGTCATTAGTTAACCTTGTGGAGCGCTTAGTCCCTGAGCAGGGGCTACATAACCTTGATGGCGACACCTGGCTTTGCCCTGATTCGTTTAGAGCGGTAGAGCGCGCCGTAGGAGCAGGGTTGTTGGCTGTAGATGAAATACTCGCAGATAAACTCGATGCGGCGTTTTGCGCTGTACGCCCGCCAGGGCATCATGCCAATGCACACGCTTCATCTGGGTTTTGTGTATTTAATAATTTAGCTATAGCGGTTAAGTATGCCCAAAGCAAAGGCATTAAACGTATAGCAATTGCTGATTTTGACGTACACCATGGTAATGGCACCCAAGACATATTTATAAACGATGAAAACGTATTACTTTGTTCGCTATTTCAATACCCATTTTACCCAAACACGGCCGTAAAAAATAACAGCCACATAGTTAACTCCCCTTTGCCAATTGCCAGTAGTGGCGATGATTTAAAAGAAGTGTTTAATACCCAATGGTTGCCAAAATTAAAAGCCTTTAAGCCAGAGCTGCTATTTATTAGTGCAGGGTTTGATGCCCACCTAGAAGATGACATGGCAAGTTTAAAGTTTGTAGAAGATGACTACAGCTGGCTTACAGAGCAATTATGCGACGTTGCAAAAGAGAGTGGTTGCAAGGGTGTTATATCTTACCTTGAAGGGGGCTATGCGCTATCAGCATTAGGAAGAAGTGCTGTAGCGCATATAAAAGTGCTTAGTGAGTACTAATACCAATCCGCAATAATACTTAATTAAGCGAATTGGTATAACTAAAGGGTTATAAACCTAGTAAATCAAACGCCTGCTTGGTATTAAGGGTTTTAATTTTGCCAAGGCAGCATTGCCCTTCATTTAATAAATAAGTGGTGACCAGTTGCGCTAGCTGCTCCTGTGAAAGAGGGGCGCATGCAGCGCCTTGCAGGTCAACGTACTCACCTTGCTTGTTTAACACGCGCACATTGCTAAGCTCACTTTGCGTAACGCTGTGCAAACACGCTTCTTGTTCTTGTTTATCGTGCGCTATTTCAAGCTCATTATAAACAATTAATAACTGTGGAAAGCTGTTTAGCATAGTTACCCTACGGTTACCTCGTATGAGGTAAATTTACGCACATTAATAACGCCAGTATCAAAAATTAAGTACTGACCTTTTATACCTTGCAGCACGCCGCTTACTACTGGGTTTTTATCAAAATTAAACGAGCTAATTTTAGTGGGGTACTCTGTTACCGGAAAGTTTAAATCAACCACGTCTTCATCAAGTTGCTCTATGGCTGTGGCACCAAATAACTCGCTTAGCTCGTTTAATTTATCGCTAATTTGCGGGATCAGCTCTGCCGCGGCGGCTTTAAGGTCAATGGCTTCGTTTTGGCCCTTTAGCATGTTACGCCAATTGGTTTTATCGGCAATAAACTCGGCCAATGCCACCTCAACTAAGCCTGATTGCAAACGTGTTTGTACTTTAAAAATAGGCAGTGCTTGAGTGGCGCCTTGATCAACCCAACGTGTCGGTATTTGCGTATGGCGAGTAATGCCTACTTTAAGCCCAGAGGTGTTGGCTAAATACACATAATGCGGGATCATGCAGTTTTCTTCGCCCCATTGCGGCTCGCGGCAGGTGCCTTTATCGTAATGGCAGGTTTCTGGTTTCATAATGCACATATCGCAGCTAGCAAGCTTACGCATACACACAAAACAGTGGCCTTGCGAGTAACTCTTTTTGGTTTTTTTGCCACAGTTTGAGCATAAAATGGTACCGCTAAACGTCAGCGTTAACTCTTTACCAATGAGTGCGTTTAGGTCGACTAGGTTGTCGCCCACAGGAAGATGATATTGAACCGGCTCTGTTAAGCTCGATTTTAATTTACGCAAAGTGCCTTGCATCTTTACTTGGCCCCTAAAGATGTTGATATTAAAACGTGGAGTTTAACATCTTTAAACTGTATTGGCTTTTTAAGAAATACAAATAGTCATCTAGGGGGAGTGGCTTAGCGTATAGGTAACCTTGCGCTCTGTCGGCGCCCATTTCTTTTAATAAGTGGTGCACATCTTGGGTTTCTATGCCTTCCATGGTTATAGATAGCCCTAGGTTATGTGCCATATCTATAGCGGTTTGCACAATCACTTTATTGGCGGTGTTATTCGTTAAATCAAATACAAACGATTTATCTACTTTAAGCTCCGTAAAGCGATAATTAACCAAATAACTTAGCGATGAATAGCCAGTGCCAAAGTCATCAAGGACCACGCGCACTCCTAAATCAGAAAGCTCATTAACCAATGAAATAAGCGCTTCGTGGCTTTCGACTAATGCTGACTCTGTTAATTCAAACTTAAGAAGCTGCGCCGGAACTTGGTATTTTATAAGGACGTTTTCGACTTTTTCGGCTAGGTTTTTAATCGACAGATTTTTAGCACTTAAATTTACGCTAATTGGGTGATCGTTATAGCCTTGCTCGGTTAGTTTGACGATATCTTTACAGGCTTGCTCAATAACCCATAAGGTAAGCTCGTTAATAATACCTGTGTGCTCAGCAAGGGTGATCAGCTCTTCTATCGATACGCCTTTAAAAGCCGGATCGGGCCAACGTAACAGTGCTTCGGCGCCACATACTTGATTAAAGTTCAGCCCTATTTGAGGCTGATAATACAACGCTAGTTGGTTGTTTTTAATTGCTTTTTGTAATTTAGCGGCCAATGCCACATCCATTAATATATTACTGCCGTTAGAAGCGCTTACTACTAAATCGTTATTACTTTTAGCTTTTTTAAGTGCCAAGTAACCCCGTTTCGTCCAGTATTCAAAGTCGTCACTGTGGGCTGCGCTACTAATCCCTATGTTATAGGTAAGTTGTAAGTTTAAGCCTTGAATTTCGTATTGTTTGGGCAGGCTATTTATAACTTTAATTAAGGCCCCTTCAAGTGACTCCTGGTTTTGGTTTTTAGTAGATATGCAGGCAAATACCCCGCTGCCTAAGTCGGCTAAGCGGGGGCTGTTATTAAAATCTGTATCTAGGTTGGTAAATTCGCGCTCATGGCTAAGCTCTAACTCTATTTGTTTAGCCACGTGCTTTATTAAAGTGTAGCCCTGCGATGGGGTAATAATGGTATTGAGCGAGTTAAAATGGCGAATTTTAATTAAACACAAGGTGGTATTACGCCCCTGTGCTTGTAAGCTCATAAACGCTTGTTTTAATTTGGCACTGTTAAGTAATTTAGTTTGCTGAGTATGTGTAGCATGATAAAGCGCACGCTCGCGCTGGTAGCGCACTCTATCGGCAAGTGCCATAGCCATTAAAATAACTTCACACAATATAGCCACTAAAAACGCGTGACGAATCGCAAAGCTATAATCCAAATAGCCCGTTAATTCTAATGGCTGTATTGCCGCGCCAACAATGAGGGGAACCCACGAAAAAACGTAAAACTTCGCCCACCTAAAGCCCGTGCGTAGTTTGTTATAAATTAAAATAACACACGTAATATATAACAAGCTTAATACACAAAAAAAGATGGGTGCTGCAATGTACTCGGGTATAAATAAAGTGGTGATTGATAATAAAAATATTAAAATAAGTAGCGCTTTACTCATTTTATAGCGCCAGCATTTGTCCTTGTGGTAGCGCAAAAACATGGTGCAAAAGGCGAGCGTAAAAAAGGCCATTGCGTAGTTTGAAAAAATCACTTTTTCGTGTAAGTACAATTGCCACTCTAGGGGCCACAAGTAAAAGCCAAAGCCCATTACAATGCCCATTAAACACAGCGCACTAATTATATAGCCTATATAAACTAAATAAACGCGGTCTTTAATCCCAAAATAAAGCACTAAATTATACAGGGCAGCCATTAATAACACGCCGGCAAATATGCCCCAAATGCCGGTTTGCGAGCGAACTAAATCAACAAATTCTTTATGGCGGTACAAATTAACCGGGGTTTTGCTGATCCCCGTTGTATCTATTTTTATGGCTAAGCGCTCTGTTGTTTTACTCTCAAGTGCAAAACGTATATGCGGTACGCTATATTGGAAAAGCGTGAGAGACTTTACTTTATCACCTAATTTATAGCTTTCTATAAGCTCATTTCTTTTGTTTAACCGATACACGCTGAGGTGATCAACCATCGGGTTATCAAAATGGGCAACAATGTCTTGAGCATCCAAACTTTTATTTTCAAGGTCTATAAATAGCCAATAGTTTTGCTGCTTAAAGCTCCATTGAATATCGGTTAACGGCTGGTGGGTGATTAGCTCGGGATTTAAAATAATATCGTTGAGTGTGTGAGATTTACTTTCATCTATGTAGTAGGCAAAGTCTAAATATACAGGCGTGGTTTTATCGATGGTATAGCGAGTCGGCACAACCAGGTTAGAAGCGAGTGTGCTAATAATATAAAATATGAAAATCAGTATGGCTATGGCCGCGGCATGATAACGTAAAGTTTTCGTTTCCAACGTTGTATACTTGTAATAAATCTTTTAATTAGTGTAGCACTAAAAAAGCGCATATAAACTGCGCTTTTTTAGTTAAATTTTTAGGGCCTGCTTATCCTTCAGGATTAAAATTTGTTCTAACTAGGGACGATTTAATCGTGGCGCGAGGTTTGTAACCTAGTGGGCTAAGTAAAAACCGAGCAACAAAGAGTTAATCGTCCCTAGGACGAACCTTCGTGCAGCGCGTGTTTGGTATTTATACTGCGTTATCGCCTATTTATGGGGAATAACCACACTACATAGGCTCTGCCTTGCCTAAATACCAAACAGACTGCTGCAAATTTAATCTCGAAAGATAAACAGGCCCTAAGTTAAACCAATAATTTAGTTACAGGCTACTGCTCTCGGGCAATCGCTCTGTAAGCAATATCGGTGCGGTACTCCATACCTTCCCAGCTAATTTGTTTTACAAGATCGTATGCACGTTGCTGTGCCTCGGTAACGGTATTGCCGAGTGCCGTTGCACATAATACACGTCCACCTGCGGTGACAACGTTTTCGCCATCTTGCTTAGTACCCGCATGAAATACTTTTTCATCAGCAGGGTAGTTAACTTTAAGGCCTGATATTGCATCACCTTTAGGGTAATCACCTGGGTAGCCTTTAGCGGCAAGTACAACACCTACGGCTGCGCGCGGGTCAAACTCAATGGTTGTTTTATCAAGTTCTTCGCGGTTTGCCGCTTCAACTAGTTCAACTAAGTCTGATTTAAGACGAAGCATCATAGGTTGCGTTTCTGGGTCACCAAAACGACAGTTGTACTCAATTACTTTAGGCGTGCCTTGAGCATCAATCATTAAGCCTGCGTATAAAAAGCCAGTGTAAGGATGGCCTTCGCTTGCCATACCCTCAACGGTAGGAACGATGACTTCGTTCATAATGCGCTGGTGGATCTCGTCGGTTACTACAGGTGCCGGTGAGTATGCGCCCATGCCGCCAGTATTTGGACCTTCATCGCCATTATATGCACGCTTATGATCTTGGCTTGTTGCAAATGGCAAAATGTTTTTACCATCAACCATAACAATAAAAGAGGCTTCTTCGCCTTCTAAAAACTCTTCGATCACGACGCGGCTGCCAGCCTCGCCAAAAGCATTACCGGCAAGCATATCGCGAATAGCATCTTCAGCTTCGCGTTCATCCATTGCCACAATAACGCCTTTACCAGCTGCTAGGCCATCTGCTTTTATTACAATTGGCGCGCCTTTTTCTTTTAAATAAGCAAGGGCAGGGTCAATTTGTTCAAACGTTTGGTAATCAGCGGTTGGGATGGCATGGCGAGCTAAAAAGTCTTTAGTAAACGACTTAGAGCCTTCTAGCTGCGCTGCACCGGCTGTTGGACCAAAAATAGCGAGACCGTGTTCACGGAACTTATCTACTACGCCTAATACAAGCGGTACTTCAGGGCCAACAATAGTAAGTTCTACATTGTTTTGTTGTGCAAAGCTTAATAGGCCATCTAGGTCTTCAACGTTAATTGCAACGTTTTCTAGTTTTGGCTCAAGTGCAGTACCGGCATTACCCGGTGCTACAAATACAGTGTTTACTTTCGTGTTTTGAGCGGCCTTAAACGCAAGTGCGTGTTCACGGCCGCCGCTGCCAATGACTAATACATTCATGGCGAAATATTCCTATTTAAAGCGGTTTTTTAAATTTCAGCGTCATACGGTCGCTTTCACCAATAGCTTTGTATTGATCTGCGTCTTGTTCGCCAAGGCGTAAGCTAGGTGGTAGCGTCCACACCCCTTTAGGGTGATCGGCTGTATCTTTTGGATTGGCGTTAATCTCACTGCTTGCAACTAATTCAAATCCAGCTTTTTTAGCTAGATCGACCACGTAACTTTGCTTCATGTAGCCGGTTGATTTTTGATCCTCATCAGGTCGGCTTTCATCTAAGCGATGTTCAACTACACCTAATACGCCACCTGGTTTTAACGCTTTATAAAAAGACTTAAATGCACTGAGTGCGCCTTTAGTGTCTTTACCCATGTACCAGTTATGTACATTGCGAAAGGTTAATACCATGTCGGCAGTGCCGGCAGGGGCAATATCAGTGTGCGTTAATGGGGCAAACTCAGAAATTTTTACTTTGCTAAAACGCTCATCCACGGCCACTTTTTTCTTAAAGCCAGCCAAAGAGCGCTGGTAGTAACCTACCGATGAGTCACTCGGAAAATGCGCTGCGTAATATAAGCCTTGCTCTTTAAGTGCAGGGGCTAAAATTTCGCTGTACCAACCACCGCCTGGGGCAATTTCAACCACGGTCATTGTTGGTTTAAAACCAAAAAATGCCAGTGTTTGCTCAGGGTGACGGTATTCATCGCGGGCGCTATTTTTAGCGCTACGCTCGCTTGATTGAATAGCATGGCTAAGGCTTGACTCATGGTTATGGCTAAGTGCCATTGTTGAGGTCAGCGTAAGCGAGGCAACAAGTAGTGACTTTAGTGCAAATTTCATCGTTTGTTCCTTAACATTTTATATAGGTGTTGAACCAGAATACGTGAATTGATTGCAAACAAAAAGGGCTAAACGTTGTGTTTAACCCTTTGTGTGATTAGTGGCGGAAGTGGCGCATGCCGGTAAATACCATCGCCATGCCAGCTTCGTCAGCGGCGGCGATAACTTCTTCATCGCGCATTGAACCACCCGGTTGAATAACCGCAGTAATACCAGCGGCTGCGGCTGCGTCTATACCATCACGGAATGGGAAAAACGCATCTGATGCCATTACAGAGCCAGGTACTTCTAGATTTTCATCAGCGGCTTTAATACCCGCTATTTTAGCTGAGTAAACACGGCTCATTTGGCCTGCGCCTACGCCAATGGTCATACCGTCGCGGGCATATACAATCGCGTTTGATTTAACAAACTTAGCCACTTTCCAGCAAAATAGTAAATCTTTAAGTTCTTGCTCAGAAGGCTGGCGCTTAGATACGACTTTTAAATCGCCTTGGGTAACCATGCCTAGGTCGCGGTCTTGTACTAAAACACCGCCGTTAACACGTTTAATATCGTGGCCAGTTGCTTTGCCACTCCATTGACCACACGCTAATAAGCGTACGTTCTTTTTCGCTTCAACAATTTTTGCTGCTTCGCTTGAAACGCTAGGAGCAATGATTACTTCAACAAATTGACGCTCAACAATGGCTTGTGCTGTTGCAGCGTCAAGCTCGCGGTTAAAGGCAATAATGCCACCAAACGCTGAGGTTGGATCTGTTTTAAAGGCGCGGTCGTAAGCACTAAGAATATCTTCGCCAATTGAAACGCCACACGGGTTTGCGTGTTTAACAATAACACATGCAGGTACATCAAATTCTTTAACACATTCAAGTGCTGCGTCGGTATCTGCAATGTTATTAAACGACAGGGCTTTACCTTGTAGTTGAGTAGCTGTTGCAACAGACGCTTCGCTTACGTTGTTTTCAACATAAAAAGCAGCATCTTGATGTGAGTTTTCACCGTAACGCATATCTTGCTTTTTAGTGAACTGCATATTGATAGTGCGTGGGAATTTAGTCTCTTCAGCGGCTTCTTCAGTGTAATCAGGTACCATTTTGCCAAAGTAGTTAGCAATCATGCCATCGTACTGAGCTGTGTGCTCATACGCGGCAATGGCTAAATCAAAACGTGTTTTGTACGTTGTTGAGCCATTGTTGCTTTGCATTTCGCTAATAACGCGCTCGTAATCGTTTGCGTTTACCACGATGGTGACGTCTTTGTGGTTTTTAGCGGCTGCACGAACCATGGTAGGTCCGCCAATATCAATGTTTTCAATAGCATCTTCAAGGCTGCAGTTTTCTTGAGCGACAGTATTCGCAAAGGGGTATAAGTTAACTACAACAATATCGATAGCAGAGATGTTGTTATCTGCCATTACGCTTTCATCTTGTCCGCGACGCGCTAAAATACCGCCGTGAATTTTAGGATGAAGGGTTTTTACGCGACCATCCATGATTTCAGGATGACCTGTGTGATCTGATACTTCAGTCACTTTTATGCCGTTATCAGCAAGGAGTTTGCAGGTACCGCCAGTTGATAAAATATCTACACCTTGCGCTTCTAGTGCGCGGGCAAATTCAACAATACCGGTTTTATCAGACACACTTAATAGTGCGCGACGAATAGGACGATGAGTATCCATTGTAGTTTAATTTCCTCAGTTAATGAGCTAGCTTAGAAGCGGGCATTTTAACTGATTACTACTCAAAAAACGACTTATAAAGCGCCAATAAGCGTGAGCATTTTGCAACATCTCAACTAAATTGTACGCATAAAAAAAGCACCCGAAGGTGCTTTTTTAAAATTAGCTGCGATAACTCACAGCCAGCATATTAGTTCATGCCGTATTTTTTAAGCTTTTTACGTAAAGTACCACGGTTGATACCTAGTAAAATTGCCGCACGAGTTTGGTTACCACGTGTGTATGTCATTACTTCTTCAAGTAATGGCGCTTCTAGCTCTGAAAGAACAAGGTCGTAAACGTCTTGCACATCTTGACCGTTAAGCTGCTTTAAATAGTGGTGAACAGCTTTTTTTACTGCATCACGCAATGGCTGCGGTTTCTCGTGTGACTGAACATGAGGGTTTGTGATAAATGGAGAAGTCACGTTTTGTTCGAACATTATTTAATCTCTTTCTTTCTTAGTTAGCTGCTAGTGTTTTAAAGTATTGCGTTAATGCGTCAACCTGTGCTTGTGGGTTGTCGAGCGCATTAAATACTCGCCTAAACTGACCGTCACTGTCATGGGTTTGCAAATACCAAGATACATGTTTGCGAGCGATTCGCGCTCCCATTGGCTCGCCGTAAAACGCATGGAGGTTATCTAAATGCTCCATTAAAATACTTCGCACCTCTGAAATAGCAGGTGGTGGTAAGTGTTCTCCAGTTCGCAAATAGTGGTCTATCTCCCTAAATATCCAAGGGCGACCTTGGGCGGCTCGGCCAATCATGATGGCATCTGCACCCGTATAGTCCAAAACCTGCTTTGCTTTTTCTGGAGATGTAATATCACCATTAGCAACCACAGGTATCGACACTGAGCGTTTTATATCCCTAATCGTGGCATATTCTGCTTCACCTTTGTACATACATGCGCGTGTACGCCCATGTACGGCAAGTGACGCAATGCCATAACGCTCAGCTATTCTCGCAATCTCTACACCATTACGGTTGTCCTGATCCCATCCTGTACGGATTTTAAGTGTGACAGGGATATCAACAGCGTTAACCACTGCATCAACTATCTCTTCCACAAGTTCAGGAAACTGTAATAATGCAGAGCCTGCGAGTTTCTTGTTCACTTTTTTTGCTGGGCACCCCATATTGATATCTATGATCTGTGCACCGTTAGCAACATTGAATTGTGCGGCCTGCGCCATAAGCTCAGGATCAGCTCCTGCAATTTGCACCGCGCGTATACCCGACTCACCGCTGTGATCCATACGGTTCATCGATTTTTCAGTTTTCCAAACCTTCGGGTTTGACGATAACATTTCAGACACGGCCAAGCCTGCGCCTAAGCGGCGGCAAAGCTGTCTAAATGGTCTGTCTGTAATACCTGCCATTGGCGCGACTATTACATTATTCTCAAGTTGGTATGAACCGATACGCACTGTATTCAATAGGCCTCTTTTCAAGGGGCGCTAAGTTTACGGTTTTTTTAGGAAAAATCAAAGGCTATAAATTGAACAAAAGTGACTTTTTTTTGCCCTTTTCGTATTGACTTTTGATAACCGCATGACAAGTGGGTCGATTTGTTTGAAATTTAAACAAAAAATAATTTTGTCAAATTATACGTGCTAATTTTCTAACTGTAAAAAAATAGTAAAGCCTGTTAAATACAGGCTTTACATGCAAGTTTTGAGTTAAAACTCTAAATTTATAAATGTATGCGGTTAGCTATTTTTTGTACCGCTTACACGGGTCCAATCACCCTCTTGTGCAATATCGTCAAGCTCAATAAACGGTGCGTAAATATCGGCAACCGATTGGGCTTGCTCTTCTAATATACCCGACATAGCAATTTTGCCACCCGGTTTAAGTAATCCCAAAATTACACTGTGAAGCTCACGCAGCGGCTGCGCTAAAATATTAGCTACTACAATATCAGCACTAAACTCAGGTTGGTTTTCTGGTAGGTATACCTCAAGCTTATCGGCTACGCCATTACGTTGTGCGTTATCTAAGCTTGCTTCTAGTGCTTGCGGGTCAATATCAATACCTATCATGCGCTCTGCGCCAAGTTTAATGGCTGCGATACCTAAAATGCCCGATCCACAACCAAAATCAACTACCGTTTTGCCGGTTAAATCTTGGCTTTCTAGCCATTTAAGGCACAGTGCCGTTGTTGCATGTGTACCCGTACCAAACGCAAGGCCTGGGTCGAGCAATACATTGACTGCATCTGGGTCTGGAATGTCGCGCCAGCTTGGGCATATCCACAGTTTTTCGCCGAACTGGATTGGGTGAAAGTTATCCATCCACTCACGTTCCCAGTCTTTATCTTCTAGTTGCTCAATTTTGTATACCAGCGTGTCTTTAATTTCATCATGACGCTTAAGTAATGCAATTACCGCGTTCATATCATGATTGGCTTCAAATAGACCAATTACAGTGGTATCGGCCCAAAACTCAACGGTGCCAATTTTAGGCTCATAAATAGGCGTGTCTTTAGCGTCAATAAAAGTAACAGAGGCGCTGCCTGCTTCCATTAATAAGTCACTCACTGCATCTGCGGTAGCAGCATTGGCATTGATACGGATTTGGATCCAAGCCATGGTTGTTTCCTTTAAATAGAAAAAAGGCCGCTACAGCGGCCTTTTTAGTTTATATGAAGCGCTAAATTATTTAGCGTCTAAAAAGCTTTTTAGTAAATCAGAGCGAGAAGGGTGGCGTAATTTACGCAGTGCTTTCGCTTCTATTTGACGAATACGCTCACGTGTTACGTCAAACTGTTTACCTACTTCTTCTAAGGTGTGGTCGGTATTCATATCAATACCAAAGCGCATACGAAGTACTTTAGCTTCACGGGCTGTAAGGCCTGCTAGCACGTCGTTTGTTGCGCCACGAAGAGATTCCATTGTTGCCGAGTCGATTGGCGAATCAATAGTGGTATCTTCGATAAAGTCACCTAAGTGCGAATCTTCATCATCACCGATTGGTGTTTCCATCGAAATTGGCTCTTTGGCAATTTTAAGTACCTTACGGATTTTATCCTCAGGCATCATCATGCGTTCTGCTAATTCTTCAGGATTTGGCTCACGACCCATTTCTTGTAACATTTGACGAGAGATACGGTTAAGTTTATTAATCGTTTCTATCATATGTACTGGAATACGGATTGTTCTTGCTTGGTCAGCAATTGAGCGGGTAATCGCTTGGCGAATCCACCACGTAGCATAAGTCGAGAACTTATAACCACGGCGGTATTCAAACTTATCTACCGCTTTCATCAAGCCAATGTTACCTTCTTGGATTAAATCTAAGAACTGTAAACCACGGTTTGTGTATTTTTTAGCAATTGAGATTACAAGACGTAAGTTAGCTTCAACCATTTCTTTTTTCGCACGGCGCGCTTTTGCTTCACCAATGCTCATACGACGGTTAATGTCTTTAATACGCTCAATGCTTAAGCCTGTGCTTTCTTCAATTACACATAGCTTTTGGATGCAACGAATAATTTCAGGCTTCACTTCTTCAAGTTTAGCTGAGTGTTTTTCGTTAGCATTTATTTCTAGGTCTAGCCACGCTGAGTCAGTTTCGTTATTAGCAAAGTGCTTAATAAACGTTTTCTTAGGTAGCTTAGCAATTTGTACCGCTTGTTTCATGATAAGGCGTTCTTGAATACGCACTCTATCCATCATTTCACGCATGTTGTTAACCATGCGATCAAACTGTTTTGGTACTAATTTAAAGGTTCTGAAAAGCTCGCCAATTTCAAAAATAGCGGCTTGAGAATCTGGGTGCGAACGCCCTTTTTCATCAAAGGTAGCGCGAGCTTTAACGTATAAATCACGTAAGTTTTCAAAGTGAATGCGGGCTTCTTCTGGATCTGGGCCTGTATCTACTTCTTCTTCGTCTTCATCGTCATCGCTGTCTTTGTCATCTTCATCATCGTCTTCATCAAGTTGTTCTTCACTTAATTCAGAGCCAATGTGAGTTGCTGAGATTTGCGCTTCGTCTTCATTAGGGTCGAAAAAGCCTGAAATAATGTCGCTTAAGCGCATTTCTTCTGCTTCAAACTTATCCCACTGTTCAAGTAGGTAAGTAATCGCTTCAGGGTATTCGGCAACAGAAATTTGTACCTGGTTGATACCTTCTTCAATACGCTTAGCGATTACAATTTCGCCTTCACGTGTAAGAAGTTCAACAGTTCCCATTTCACGCATATACATGCGCACTGGGTCAGTTGTACGGCCAATTTCTTTTTCTACAGTTGCAAGGGCTGCAGCAGCAGCTTCTGCTGCGTCTTCGTCTGTCGTGGTTTCTTGCATCATTAATTCATCAGCATCAGGCGCGTTTTCGCTAACCTTGATACCCATGTCATTAATCATGCTAATGATATCTTCTACTTGATCTGAGTCGATTATGTCTTGTGGAAGGTGATCATTTACTTCAGCAAAAGTTAAGTAGCCTTGCTCTTTACCTTTTTGAATCAGAAGTTTTAATTGTGACTGAGGAGTTGGATCCATAGAGATTGTTTCTTCCACTCTGATAAGTTGATACAACAGGCGTCATCATAGAGTTAGCCTTTTAACTAACTTTAATAATGTGACGCAGTGAATAGCACAGTATAACAGTTTAAATCAAGTCTGACTAGCTGTTACTCGCTTTTAGCGCTGTCATAAGTAAATGACATTCTAGTTTTTCATCACTTGATAAGCCCTGTGTCTTGTCCTTTATTAATAGGGTCTCTAGTCGATAATTTAAACACTGATCTTCAATAAATTTAAAAGTATTTTGAAAAACAGTCTCTAAACGCTCATCACTAATTTGGTGCTGCCATGTGGCAAGCTTTACTAGCGGTTCGTAATCTTCGGAATCTCTAAATGATTCGAGTAAAACCGCTGTGTTCGCATTGTCTTTTTGCAATGCGCGCTCTTGTAAGCGCAGTAGCAAACCAATACCCGCTATGTTCATTTGTGCCAATTCTGGCAAATAGGGCACACTTTTAGCTAACTGTGGGTGCTGAATTAAAATACCAATAGCTTGGCGCATTGGGGTAATTTTAAATTTTCGTTCAACAGCGTGTTGTTGCTTTGGTGTTTTTAAGCGGCTATTTAGTTGCTCACGCGTACGGCCAATTAATCGCCCTAACTGCTCTAAAATATTTTCTTGGTAAAATTCACTCGGAATTTTTTCAATTAACGGCAAAGCGGCACTTAATAGCTTAGCTTTGCCTGAGTCGAGTGTTAGGTCTACTTCTTGGCTAAGCTTATTAAATAACACTTTGGTAAAATCATCTGCTTGGCTTAAGCGTTGCTCAAACTGTGTTTTACCTTCTTGCTGAACCAGTGAATCGGGGTCTTCGCCGTCAGGTAAAAATACAAAGTGTAATGCTTTGCCATCGTTTAAGTAGGGCAGGGCATTTTCTAGTGCTCGCCATGCAGCGTCGCGGCCCGCTCTGTCGCCATCGTAACAACAAATAACTTTGTCGGTGGTTCTAAATAGCGTATGCATATGCTCGCTTGTTGTTGCGGTACCAAGCGCAGCTACGGCATATTCAATACCTTGCTCTGCAAGTGCAACTACATCCATGTAACCTTCTACAATAAGTACATGCTCAAGCTTTTTATGTGCTTGTTTTGCCTCATAAAGACCATATAGCTCAAAGCCTTTATGAAAAATGCGGGTCTCTGGTGAGTTGAGGTATTTAGGCCCTTGGTCGGCTTGCATTACACGTCCGCCAAAGGCAATAACACGGCCACGTTTATCACGAATAGGGAACATTAACCGATCGCGGAAAAAATCAAACTGCCTACCTGGTGTTTTTTCGGAGGCGAGCTTAAGCTCGACCAGCTGTTCTTTTTGCTCTTTTGTTCGGCCAAGTTGTTGGCACAGCGCTTCCCATTCGCTTGGCGCATAACCAATCATAAACTTTTTAACGGTTTCGCCACTTAAACCACGCCCTTTTACATAGTCAATCACCGCAGCAGAGTTACTGTGGTGCTTTAATTGATGCTGGTAAAAGCGTGCTGTGTGTAACATTAAATCGTAATCTGAGCGCTTTTGCGCTGCCGTGCGCTCAGGTGCTGAGCTACTGCCTTTCTCGCGAGGTACGTCTAAATTTAAAAGGCTTGCGAGCTCTTCTATAGCATCAACAAATTCAAGCTTGTCGTATTCCATAACAAACGAAATAGCGTTGCCATTAGCACCACAGCCAAAGCAGTGGTAAAACTGTTTATCTTGAGAAACAGTAAACGAGGGAGATTTTTCGTTATGGAAAGGGCAGCAAGCTTGGTAGTCTTTACCTGCTTTTTTAAGACCAACTTTAGAGTCTATTAGCTCTACAATATCTGTTCTGGCGAGTAAATCGTCAATAAAATTTCGTGGGATCTTTCCAGCCATGTTTTGTAAGTAGTCCTAACAATTGGTGAGGTGTAATTTCAACACAATGCGCGCATTTATAAAAGGGGTATCGGTAAGCTAAAAAGCTACATTATATCCATGGGCAATAATACTTAATCATTTTTAGGTGCTAAACCTGACGCTAACAGCGTGCAAAGCTAGAATGTTGAAGGTAGAGCAGTGCAGGCGCAGTAAGTGATAGCCCTAAATAACCCATTTTACCTAGCCTTCGATGTGCTTTTGTAGCTACACAATAAATCACTTAATTACATGCACGAGCATTACTTAAAAGCGTTTTGTTTGTCTACTTAAACGAAGAAACCGAGCACTAGGCTCGGTTTGCTTTAATCATACTTTGTGTATGTGGGAGTATTAGGCTGTTAATCGTTGCTTAATTAAACCAGAAAGCTTGCCCATATCGGCACGTCCTTCGGCTTTGCTTTTGATTATGCCCATTACTTTACCCATGTCTTGCATACCTGCTGCATTAGTATCAGCAATAGCCGCATCAATAAGGGCAACTATTTCTTCTTCACTCAATTGTTGAGGTAAAAAAGTTTCTAGTGCTGCGATCTCATTGGCTTCAATTTCGGCTAAATCTTCACGCCCAGCATCTTTGTACTGAGTGTAAGAATCACGACGTTGTTTAACAAGCTTCACTATAACGGAGGTAATACCTGCGTCGTCTAGTGTTATTTGCTCGTCAATCTCACGTTGCTTGATTGCGGCAAGCACCATGCGAATAGGGTTAAGACGTTGTTTGTCTTTCGCTCTCATCGCATCTTTTTGCGCATCTTTTAGCGTTATTAAAAGGCTCATTTATACAAGACCTAATACTATTAGTATAATTTAACGCGACGTGCGTTATCGCGAGAAAGCTTCTTCATGTGACGCTTAACCGCTGCAGCTTTTTTACGCTTACGCTCAGCTGTTGGCTTTTCATAGTGCTCGCGACGACGAACTTCTGAAAGGATACCTGCTTTTTCACATGAACGCTTGAAGCGACGAAGTGCTACGTCAAACGGTTCGTTCTCTCTTACTTTAATTACTGGCATTAAAAATTCACCTACCTAAATTATGAGCGTTGCTCAAGTTGATCAAACATTGATCAAGTGGTTCAAAAATGGTGCGGTATTGTAATCCGAAGCAACACCACATGTAAAGGATAATATTAACAGAAATGCAGCGGCTTAAATAGTGTTAATTTGGCTGGCGTTGGTATAGCCTACAGAATACTTGCCCTGCTTTTTTCTCTTTAATTAACAGCCAGTTATCTGGTTGTGAAAAGCTGCTTAGCTCGGTTTCTACCTCAACATAAATGAGCGCGTCTTCGCTAAGCCATTGGTTATTTTCTAATAAATCACAGCTACTTTGCGCTAAGTTTTTACGAAATGGTGGGTCAACAAAAACTAAATTAAATGGTGAATTTGTATTCTTTTGCTCTAAATATGAGAGTGAATTAGTGTGTTTTACCTGTGCATTTTCAAGCTTTAAGGTACTAATATTTTGCTCAATTTGCTTAGCAGCCGAGGCATCTAGTTCGATAAACGTGGTGCTTTTAGCAAACCGAGACAGCGCTTCAAAGCCAAGCCCGCCAGAGCCTGCAAAGCAATCGAGTACTGTTGCATCGCGCGTATCTTGCATTAACCAATTAAACACGGTTTCTTTAATGCGGTCTGTTGTTGGGCGTAGCCCTTCTACATTTTTTACCGGCAGTTTACGGCCACGAAATTGCCCGCTGATTACTCTAATAAAGCCGTCAGTAGATTTGCTAATTGCTTTATTTTTCGTTGTTTTTTTTCTCATTTAGGTCACTAAAAAATGGTATAAGGGATCTAGCTCAGATAATATTGTGCGTAGTTTACGTTTAGCTTCATTTTTCAACCGCATTAAAAGTGTTACTATTTAGCACTTACGTTTTGAACGGTTGTTTGGCCGGCACGCTTTGCTGAGCCACACCAAGCTATTTCAAATTTTAGTTTATCAGATTTTTATAAGTGGTTATTAGCAAGTATGGCAAAAAAAAGTAAATTCATGTCTTGGCTCGGTTTTGGTAAGTCAGATAAAAAACAAGCAGAAGCTGATAAACAACAGGCATTAGCTCAGCAACAAGAAGCTGAGCGCTTAGCGGCAGAAAAGGCCGAAGCAGAGCGTGAAGAACAAGCACGTATTGCTGCTGAAAAAGCACAAGCAGAGCGTTTAGCAATTGAAAAGGCTAATGCAGAGTTGCTTGCAAAAGAGCAAGCCGAAGCACAGGCGCAACAACAAGCACAAGCTGCACGTTTAGCTGAGCAAGAAGCGCAAATGCGTTTAGAGCAAGAGCGTATTGCAGCAGAAAAAGCAGAAGCTGAACGTTTAGAGCAAGAGCGAATTGCCGCAGAACAAGATGC
>NZ_PNDP01000056.1:0-42739 GCF_005886415.1 Pseudoalteromonas sp. S327
CGTCTAAATCAAAGTCATCGTCTTTTGGTGATTCTTTATCAGCTTGTTGATCTAATAGTTCATCAATATCAAAGTCATCATCCTCTTCTTGGGCTAGCTCTTCGCTTAACGCGGCCAACTCATCATTGCTTTCTAAGCTGCTATCTGCGGTAGGTTGCTCAACCTCAGGCAAGTCAATTTCAGGCAGGCTATCGTCCTCATCAAATAAATCGTCTAGGTCGTCACTGCTTAAAATATCGTCCGAATCTTTTGTATCATCTAAATCAAGGTCAATTTCATCATCTTGTTTTTCATCTACAGGTTCATCAAAGCCCTGCTGCATGAAAACGTCTAACTCGTCCCCTTCACTGCCTTCGTCATCAAAAACAATATCATCACTTAATAGGCTTTCTAATTCGTCTTGATCGAGCAAGTTTTCTGAATCAGAAAATTCATCGTCTAACGCATCATCGAGAGAATCATCAAATGCAATATCCTCCTCTGTCAAAATATCGTTGCTATGATTGTCATCTAGTTGAATATCTAAATCATCAAGAGGGTCAGGAATGATTGGATCGTCTAACGCATCATTACTTTGCGGCTCGTCTTCGGTAAAGCTGGGCGTTTGTGGCAGAAAATCATCGTCATCTTGAGTTTCTTCGTCTTTGTTGGCGCGCTTTCGTAAAAACATCACCACAGCAAAAATAATTAATAACGCAGGAATGGTCATTAATAAAATAAGCACAAGTGGGTTAGACATTAAAGCGCCTAGGTCAAAAGGTTCTTCTTTTGGTACTTCTTGCACTTTTTGCTGAGCTATTATTTCGTTTTGTTTTTCTATTAGCTCTTTTAGCTGTTTTTGAATTTCGCTGTCTTGGCCTAGCTGTTCTTTTACATTGGCGAGCTCTTTTGAAATACCCGACAATTGTTTTTTGAGATTATTATTCTCAGCTAATATTTCTTCTACATTATTAACCGAGCTTTTAAATTGCTGCTGCAGCTCTACAAGCTTATTACCTTGCTGCGTTTTTATTTCATTTAATTCTTTTTGAATTTCTTTTTTAGCGTCGTCAACATCGGCTTTACGAGCTTGTGTTACTTTAGTTTGCGCGGCGTTAATTTCACTGGTGGTTAGTGTGCCATTTTTCTTTTTTTCCCACAGCGCGTCATCTTGCTCTGAGCGTTGTTTAGCAAGCTGTGGATTTACGCGTCTAATTTCCGCTAAGGTGGGTATTTTTAAATATGCACCACTTTGCATGTGGTTTAGGTTTTGTTCTAAAAAAGAATTAGGGTTTTTGTTATACAAGGCCTGCATAACTTGGTAGATACTAACTGAGTTATCTGGGCGTACTTTGGCAGCAATACGCCATAGTGTATCGGTTGGCTTTATAGGCCCTATTGATCGCCCTTGCGCACCATAGTCAGCGCCTTTTGGCCCCTTTAATTGGGTGCTGTCTTGAGAGTAAATTGGAGTTACTACCAATGCAGACGCTAATATAATAAGTGAAGCTAAACCGCGCATGCTGATCCTTTAATGTGTAAATGTTAAATGCTTTGCTATTTATTTAGCTGCTCAACATTAATTATTCTTGCCGTAACCAGCCAAATAGCTGATCTACATTTGTTATTACAATCTATTTTTATTGCAAGCTCTATTCCAGTTACAAACTATAAACCAGTTGCGGCCTAATATCCATTGCAACGCTTTGAAAATAAATACCTTAAAACTTTATTCTTAATACTATTTTATCGTGATAGATCAAGGCGTTTAGTTTAGTAGCAACGCTAAGCGGCAATAATTTGGCTCCCTTAAATACAAAAGCGGCAAACTATAAAAGTTTGCCGCTTAATTTACACACAATATTAGCGGGTATTTATAAGTAGTTAGCGATTAACTCTTCCGCTATTTGCACACTATTAGTGGCAGCCCCTTTGCGGGTGTTATCACTTACAACCCACATATTTAAACCATGAGGGTGCGAAATATCGGCGCGTAAGCGGCCAACGTAAACTGTATCATTACCACTAGCGTCTGAAACCGCGGTTGGGTAATCGCCCTCATCTTCAATAAGCTCGACTCCTGGGGCATCATTTAAAAGCTGTTTAACGTGTTCAAAGTCATACGGCATGCGTGTTTCAATGTTGATTGACTCAGAGTGGCCAAAAAATACAGGTACACGTACACAGGTTGGGTTAACAGCAATAGTGGTATCGCCCAAAATTTTATGCGTCTCGTTTACCATTTTCATTTCTTCGCGCGTGTAGCCGTTATCTTCAAAGGTATCTATTTGAGGAATAACGTTAAATGCAATTTGCTTAGGAAAAATTTCGTTTTCCATTGGGCGAGCATTCATTAAATTAGCTGTTTGCTTTGCTAATTCATCTACGGCTTCTTTGCCTGCACCAGATACGGCTTGGTATGTAGATACATTAATGCGGTCAATACCGTAGGCGTCGTAAATTGGTTTAAGCGCTAGCATCATTTGAATAGTAGAGCAGTTAGGGTTTGCAATAATATTGCGGTTTCTAAAGTCTTCAAGGCTTGCTGCATTAACTTCTGGTACCACTAGCGGTACTTCAAAATCATTTCTAAAATGTGACGTGTTATCAATTACAACACAGCCCGCATCGGCTGCAATTGGCGCGTATTTTTCTGATACACTGCCACCAGCTGAAAACAAACCTATGTGTGCTTGGCTAAAGTCAAAGCCTTCTACGTCTTGTACTTCAATGGTTTCACCACGAAACTTTATGTCTTCACCTGCGCTGCGGCTACTGGCTAGTAAAAAAAGTTGGTCTACCGGAAATTTACGATCTTCCAGGGTTTCAATAATTTGACGACCTACTAAGCCTGTAGCGCCAAGTACAGCAACGTTATATTTTTGCGACATATTTTATCCTCTTTAAGCAGTGTTAAAACAACACTACTAGTTAAATTAGTTTGCGGTGTTAAAGCCAAGCTGAGCGAGTGCATCTGTATGCTGTGCACTCCCTTTTACCGTTAAAGTGCTAAACTCACGCCTTACAGGGTAGTTTTTACGTAAACTATCAAACCCGTCTTTTGCTAAGTTGCGCAGCAAAATGCCATCATCACGGCGTACGTCGTAAATTAAATGCACTAAACGCGCAATATCAGCCTCAGTAAAGCTGCTTTGTAAACTTAGGCTTGTAACAGCAGGTTGTGGTAAAAAATCAGCGAGAGATTTTTCTGCGGTTACGCCTTCTAATTTACACAATGCTTGGTACAGCATTTGTGTGCCGCGGGCTTTTCCTTCAAGGGTATGGCCGGCAATGTGCACGCTGGCATAGCGCACATGATCAAGCAATGGAATTAAAATGTTAGGCTCGTTTTCCCAAACATCCAAAACCAAATCTAAGTCTGCCCCTTGCTCCATAACCGATAACAAAGCTTGATTATCAATTACTTCTCCGCGGCTCGCATTTATAACTGCTAACCCAGGCTTTAACGCTTTAAGGCGTTTTTCATCAATTAAATGATGCGTTTTGTGCTCACCGGTTTTAATCAGCGGTACATGAAAGGTAACCGCATCTACGCGCTCAAGTAGTTCGTCAAGCTCAACATGCTCGGCTAATAAGCCCTGCTCATGTTTAATTGGGTCACATAATAAAACATCAACATTAAGTGCTTTTAGTTTTTGTGCTAAACAGCTGCCAATGTTACCCACCCCAACAATACCTATTGTTTGACCACTTAAAGGGGCTGCGTTTTCTTGGCTTAAGGCAAACAAGCTACTTATTACATACTCAGCCACCGCCACTGCATTGCAACCTGGGGCACTACTAAAGGCAATGCCTTTATCGTTTAGTAACTGTGTATCTATATGATCAACACCAATAGTGGCGGTACCTACAAAGCTTAATTTATTAGCGTGGGCAAGCAAGTCACTGTTTACTTTAGTAACCGAACGCGTAAGTAATACATCAACATCAATTAACGCATCGGGTGTTAAGTTTCGTCCATCAAAGCGCGTTACCTCACCAAAGTCTGCAAAATACTGCTCAACTAAAGGCATGTTTTGATCGGCAAGAATCTTCATTGGGGAGTCCGTATGGCAAAATGAGGCGCTATTGTAACGAACAACCGAGCCATTACACAAACTAAAAAGCCGAGCAATGCTCGGCTTTTAATCACTATAAAGAGAAAACGAATTAACCTTTATATTTGCTCATAACTAATGTGGCGTTTGTACCACCAAAACCAAAGCTATTAGACATAACAGTATTAAGCTGTGCATCACGGCGCTCAGTTACAATGTTAAGGCCTTGTGCTTGCTCATCTAGCTCATCAACGTTAATAGATGGCGCTACAAAGTCGTTTTCCATCATTAAAATTGAGAAAATAGCTTCGTGAACACCCGCAGCACCTAGTGCGTGACCCGTTAATGATTTAGTCGCACTAATAAGCGGTGAGTTACCACCAAACACTTCTTGAATAGCGCCTAGCTCTTTAACATCGCCTACTGGCGTAGAGGTACCGTGCGTGTTTAAGTAATCAATTGGAGTATCAACGCCTTGCATTGCTTGGCGCATACAGCGTACTGCGCCTTCACCTGAAGGTGCTACCATGTCGTAGCCATCAGATGTAGCACCGTAGCCTACAATTTCTGCGTAAATATGTGCGCCACGAGCAAGTGCATGCTCAAGCTCTTCTACTACAACAATACCGCCACCAGCAGAAATAACAAAACCATCGCGGTTTGCATCGTACGTACGAGATGCTTTTTCTGGTGTTTCGTTATATTTGGTAGATAACGCGCCCATTGCGTCAAATTCCATTGCAAGAGTCCAGTGGAGCTCTTCACCACCACCGGCAAAAATAACATCCTGCTTGCCTAATTGAATTTGCTCAACAGCGTGGCCAATACAATGTGCAGATGTTGCACACGCAGAGCTTATAGAATAGTTAACGCCTTTAATTTTAAATGGCGTGGCTAAACAAGCCGATGTCGTGCTTGCCATCGTACGCGGAACCATATAAGGACCTACACGCTTTACGCCTTTTTCGCGCAAAATATCGGCCGCTTCTACTTGCCACTTTGAAGAGCCACCACCTGAGCCTACTAATAAACCCGTGCGCTCATTAGATACTTGCTCATCTGATAAGCCAGCATCTTCAATTGCTTGCTTCATAGAAATATAAGAGTAAGCAGCAGCATCACCCATAAAGCGCATTGCTTTACGGTCTACGTGTTCTTTAACATCAATATCAATTTTGCCCGATACATTACTACGTAAGTTGTAATCGGCAAATTCTTGGTTAAAAGCAATACCGCTTTTGCCCGCTTTTAGTGACTCTAATACTTCTTGTTTGTTATTACCGATGCTTGATACAACACCGATACCCGTAATTACGGCTCTTCTCATGGGTAATTCCCTTAGCTTGATACTAAATTACTGTGTATTTTACGCTGTTTTTAGGTGTTAAGTGGTCAGCTTTCTAGCGTACACCTGTACTCTGAATTTAATAGCTTATAAATAACGCCAGACTATTTCAAAGAAAACCCGTAAAATAATTAAAAAATACTGTCTAAAAATTTAATAAGTCATGATAAAAAACGCCCAAATACACTTTAATGAAGTAGGCACACCGGTAGCCGATAACTTTGACGATGTTTATTTTTCTAATGACGACGGCCTTGCTGAATCGCATTACGTGTTTTATCAACAAAACAATATAGAGGCGCGGTTACAAAATCATGACCAAACGCATTTTGTTATTGCCGAAACCGGTTTTGGTACTGGTTTAAACTTTTTAAATGCATGGCAACACTTTAATGACCACCTTGCCAATCAACAAGTTCAAAATCAAGTAGACAAACGGGTTAAGCGATTGCATTTTATTTCGTTTGAAAAATACCCGCTTAATGCTGATGATCTAAAAAAAGCACTGCAAGCGTGGCCAACATTAAACAAGCTCAGTGATGAATTAATAACACATTACCCTATAAATTTAGGCGGCTGTCATCGCATAGAATTTAATAACGGCCAAGTTATTCTTGATTTGTATTTTGGCGACGTGCTTGATTCAATAAATGCAATGAGCTACCCGCAATCAGGGGTGGTCGATGCGTGGTTTTTAGATGGCTTTGCACCGAGTAAAAACCCTGACATGTGGCAACAAAGTGTGTTTAATGCCATGGTTGATATATCGCGCAAGCATGCAACACTTGCCACATTTACCGCTGCAGGTTTTGTACGCCGAGGCTTAACAGCTGCAGGCTTTAGCATGCAAAAAGCGAAAGGCTTTGGCCGTAAACGCGAAATGCTGATAGGCCAATTAGCACACGCTAATAGTGCACAGTCATCACCCCCGTACTTTGAACAACCCCCTGCCAAGCTAGAGCATGTTGCTGTAATTGGCGGCGGGATTGCGAGTAGCTGTATTTTGCACAGTTTGGCTAAGCGTGGCATTAAAAGTAGCCTATTTTGCCAAGATGAAAAACCAGCTATGGGTGCTTCACATAACGTACAAGGCGCGGTTTACCCCCATCTGCAAGCTAAAAACTCACCTCATAGTGAATTATTTGCGAACAGTTTTTTATACGCTAAACGCAGTTACCAGCAACTACTAAAAAACGGCTTTAATTTTGATTATAGCTGGTGCGGTGTGCTGCAACATGCGGTAAAAAAGCCTCTTGCCGATAAACATCAAAACTTAGAACAAAAACAGTTATGGCCTCAAGCCTTAATGCGCAATGTAACTGTAGAGCAAGGAGATAAACTGGCAGGCGTAAAAACCGGCTACTCCGGCGTTTATTTTGAGCAAGGCGGTTGGGTAAACCCACCCCAGCTAGTTGAGGCAATGCTAAAAGCAGCCAATAGCCTTAACCCTATTAATAGCTATTTTAATTGCCATATACAGCAACTTACTAAAACCGATGCAGGCTGGTATTTAACCCACAAGCATACCCAATATGGCCCTTTTAGTGATGTAATAATATGTGCAGGTGAGCATAGCGATGCGTTTGAACAAACAAACGCATTACCTATTGTAGGGGTGCGTGGTCAAGTATCGCATATTCAAGCGAGTGAACAATCTAAGCAGCTTAAAACCGTGTTGTGCCATAAAGGATATTTTACACCCGCCTATTTAGGTAAGCACTGTATGGGCGCTACATTTGAAAAAAACACAAAAAGTCGCGCCGTTACAGAAAAAGACAACCAGCTAAACCACGAGCAATTACTTAGCTTTTACCATCAAAGCGACTTTGCCACCACATTAGGTGACATTACCTGTGCTAAAGCAGCTGTGCGCTGCACATTTATAGATCACTTGCCAATGGCAGGACAATGGTGTGAGCAAAGCGATTACAGCACCGCCTTTGCTAATTTACGCCTAGGTAAACGCTATCAATACTCACCTCTATGCAAGCCACAACAAGGCTTACATATTTTTACCGGATTTGGAGCGCGCGCATTATGCAGCGCACCGTTATTAAGCGAGCACTTTATTAGCACGTTAAATAATGAACCACGCCCACTCAGCGAGCGTGTAAGCCAGGCCATTCACCCTGCGCGGTTTATAGTGCGTGATTTAATACGAAATAAAATTTAAATGACATCATTCATTTTTTGCGTAAAATAATAACTATAAAAGGAATTTATACCAATCCGCTTAATTAAGTGATCAATTTTGAGGCTGGAAAAACCTGTTGATGGCTAAGAAAAAAGTTCGCTATTTAGTTGTTCTAAATAAAAATTTTTTAAAACAGGTAACGACACGGTTAGCACCGCAAAATGATTAAGTATTATTGCGCAATGGTATTATATAACCAATGCGCACCATATGTATGAATGCGGATGGGTATCAATAAAAGGATAACAATGAAAGCTTTAACTTGTGCTGTAATATTACTCGCCGCTATATCGTTTAACACATTTAGCCAAGACGTAACCGCCATCCCCTTACCTGAAGAATTCATCACCACCATGGATGTAACTGGCGAATACCCGCTGGTTAGAACAGGGTATTTAGCTGCTTCTATTGATGCTATTTCTAAATTTTATCAGCAGGCCCTTGGTGATCCCATTAACAGCAAAGGCGATAATAACTACCGCACCCTTTACTATAACTACCAAAACCATGCTGTTCGCATCAGTTTATACCATCATAATTATGTTACCGAAGTCAGCATAATGATTGAATAAACACAGTAAAAAGCGGCTAATTTTCATGCTCAGTTCAGACTCAATTTTTATTTACTTTTAAATAACCACTTTGTAGAGAAAAACAGCGTTTTACCCTTTAAAAACGAATGCCTACCCCAAGGTCTATTTGTACTAAATACCTTTACACTAAATTGAGAAGGAATTAATTATGAGTAAGACCCTAATTATTGGCGCTAGCGGACAAATTGGTAAAATGGCAACCAAGTTGCTTTTAAACAATGAGCAAAATGTATCTGCATTAGTGCGTGATAAAAGTAAGTTAGATGATTTAGATAGTCCATTTTTAACTATTGTGGAGCAAGATCTCGAAGGAGATTTTTCTGGTGCGCTAAAAGATTGCGATCAAGTTATTTTTGCTGCTGGCTCTGGCGGAAGTACAGGCACAGATAAAACCGTGCTAATTGATTTATGGGCAGCCACCAAAGCAGCAACGTATGCTAAAGAGCATGGCGTAAAGCATTTTATTATGATTAGCTCGATTGGCGCTGACGATCCAGACTCAATAGAAAGCGACTTAAAACCTTACTTAGTTGCCAAACATATGGCCGATGAGCACCTTATCAACAGTGGCTTAAACTACACCATAGTGCGCCCAGGTGGGCTGACCGATGAAAGCGCCTCAATGAAAGTAACCACCGAGCGTCCAAACGATCGTTCTAAAGCTAAAATTAGCCGCGAAAATGTTGCCAATGCCCTATTACATATTGCTACTAACGCATTTAATGGCAACCGTGTTTTTGAACTATTTGACGGCGAAACGCCCATTAAAGCAGCCGTAAAATAAACACTCTGGTTGCCCTTTGTAAACCCCCTTACAAAGGGCAACGTATTTAAATGCTAAATCGCACGCGCCCTCCCTTGCTTCACTATATTTATTAAATGTAAACAACACGTTTAAATCGCTTTATAAAAGCCTACACACCGCGTTCCTAATAAAACAACATGAAAAACAAGTACTTCCACTAAAATCACCACAAAACAATGCGTTAAAAACTCAACAGAGTAAATTTTGTTCAGGCTTTTTTACTAGTTTAATAAGGCTAAATACTAGAAACCCCTTATTTTATCTGGTAAATTAACAGCGTGTTAAAACAATAATAAAAATTCCTCAATGGAAGTTGCACGAATAAGGACATAGCGTGAGCGCCTCATTTAAAATTATTTTTAATGGTCAGTTACACCAAAATGCTGACATTAGTACCGTACAAGAGCAACTTTGTCAGTTTTTAAAAATTCCCCATAATGTCGCTGTAAAATTATTTGATGGCCGAGCCTACGCACTCGTCAAAGACCTATCGAGTATTGATGCAGTTAAAACAGAATCTAAACTAAAAAGTTTTGGTTTAATCACCAAAGTAGAACCGCACGCAAGTGTAAGGGGCCCCCAAAGAGCCGCGGGTACTAAACTGATTGTTGCTCACAATGAGCCAGCAGTAAAAAACATAGCTAATACAATAACCAGCATTAAAAAGTCCGGCGTAAATAGCCCAACCGCCTTGCCCAAATTAGCACTGCAAAGCGCATTATTTTTTTGTTATAGCTTATTATTCATCTGCCTTATTTGCTCAGCAGTAATAAGCTTTAACACACTTAAAATGAGTATGATAGACAGCTCATCAGCTTCGCCCTCAACAACATTAAATTACGTTCATTATAAGCAGTACTTAGCAAATCAAAAAAAGCACCCAGAAGTCACCTTGCCTAACACCCACAACACAGATGAGCTTAACCAAGGGGCGCAGCGAAAAATTGATAGCTATTTTGCTCGTTTTTCAACGCATATAAACAGTTACGCAAAAATTCTAAAGCAACCAAATATAAACAGTATGGGCGCAGAAAGGTTAAAGCAGCACCTACAAGAAATAGATGCGCTAGGCACTGAACATGTATTTTGGGAGCAGTTAATTAACCTTGCTAAATCGCTTAATAACGACGCCCATGTAATGAGCAAGCTTGGTAATGATAACCCTGATAAAATTCAATGGATAAACGCCGTTGATTGGATAAGCCAAAGCTACATTAGACAACAACAAAATAAGCCTGACGCTTTGCCCGTCACACCTACAAACACACAACTCGCCAAGTCACCGATATTAGATTTAACTCTACTAATTAGCTTAATGTCGTTTTTAACGCTTATTATTATTAGTATTAAAATGAAAGTAAGATCGATAAAAATGAAGCTAGCCACTGCAAGCAAATAATAAATTAAAACCATAAAAAAACCGCCAATCTGATTGCTCAAATTGGCGGTTTTTTTATGGTTTTTAAGTAACGAACTTAAATACCTGTATTGGTGGAGCTGGGGGGATTTGAACCCCCGTCCGAAAAGCCTCGACCGTCGGTACTACATGTTTAGTATTGTCATTTAATTAACCTTTAAATCCCGGACAAACACGGTAGATAAAGGCGAGGCCGCTTAGTTTTAACGCTTCAACCCCGGCCAGGGTTTCCGTCGCGATCAGGTGTTAGGGTGACACTCCAAAATCCAGTCCACAAGAATACATGGAAGGAGCGCTAGCCAGCCTAAGCTGCTAGAGAGTAGTTATCGTCGTTTGCGATTACTTTAAATTGCGGCTTTTTTACGAGGCAAACCGCACCTCGACATGCACCTCAGGCTTCTTGAATTCCGTCGAATCCTAATCAGCCCCTGAAATATGAATTTCTTTCAGTGAGGGCAGTATAACTGAGTAAACGACTGATACTCAAGGGGTGTGACACTTTTATTTTAGCTAACTGAATCAACTGAACAGTAAACAAGCACAAGTTTGTAAAAAAGCAAACAAATACTGAACATTTACTTAACATACCGGTCAAGTTGTGCTCAAATAAGGAGTTAAATTTTACACTAGCTATAAGGCTTTAGTAGTAAAAGTAATAATCATAATAACAGGCATATTACGTAGGGAATTTATAAATGTCGGTTTTTTTATTTAATGAACAAACGGGTGAGCTGGCGTTATCTGCACACCCTATTGATAATGGATTTCCGGTAACGAGTGCTCAACTTATTGAGCTGCTTGAACAGTCGGATTATTGCGAGTTTGAAGTACTCTCTAGCAATATTGGTAAGTTATTTTCACCGAGTAAAAATTATCAGCAAGAATCATTAGTAATTGCCAAAGCCACGGACGCGAGCATTGTTATTAACGTTGATGAAAAAAACATGGTTGCAGAGGCTACGCTTACCACGGCCAAAGGCGGCGCATTACTCTCAATGGAGGCAGCTCAAGCAGCTTTAGTTAAAGCCGGTGTAAAAAAAGGCATTAGCCCTCGCGCACTTGATACGTTTTTAGGTCAGCAGTTTTCTCACCCTGCAGGTACATCATACAGCGCTATTGTGGCTCATGGCCGAAACCCTAAAGAAGGTAGTGATGCGAGGTTTGTTCGCCTTTGCTCTACTGCGCAAGACCGCGTACTTAGCCCCCAAGCAAAAGAAGGTGGCAAGGTCGATATGAAAGACCTTGGCGCGATTATTACGGTAAAGCCCGGCACCCCTTTAATGCAGCGAGTAGCTGCTACTCCAGGTGAAGATGGCTATACGGTTTTTGGCGATATGATCAAGGCAACGCCTGGTAAAGAACATCAATTACAGCCCTTTGAAGGCACAAAAATAGACCCTAATAACCCAAACATGCTCATTGCCGATTGTAAAGGTGTCCCTGTGGCCTTACCTAGAGGCATGCGGGTTGACGATGTTTTGTGTTTTCATAATGTAGATGTAAGTACAGGCCACGTTGATTTTGATGGCAGTGTAATTATATCTGGTGATGTAAAAGATGGTATGCGGGTTAAAGCCAATGGCGATATTACTGTATTAGGGTTTGTAGAATCAGGCACGATTGAAAGCCAAAGCGCGGTAACTATTATGCTCGGCGCTATTGGCCGTAAGCGTGAAAATGAAGAAGCATTTACGTGTGAAATTTCAGCCCAGCGTACTATTTCTATTGGCTATGCCCAGTACTGTAATATTAAAAGTGCGCAAGATTTATTTATAGAACGCCAAGCATTACATTGTAATTTAAGTGCAAGGCGCTTAATACGTGTTGGTAAAGCAGGTAACCCTCGCGGCAAAATAATTGGGGGAAATATTCTTGATGCTATGCGTATAGAAACAGGTGAACTAGGTGCGCCGGCTGGGACTAAGACCCGTGTGTTTTTAGCTCAAAACTGGCATGAACTGCGCTCAAAGCAGTCTCAAATAATTGATTTTGAAAAAGTGTTAGCAAGTAAAACATCTGCACTTAAACAAGCTAAAGAAAAAGCGATAAAAATTCCAGTTGCTGCTCAACGCCAACAGCTACTAGATAAAATTGCCGCTAATGAGCAGCATATAAAAACTCGCGCTATGCACGTACAACGTCAAAAAAGATTGGTGAAGCAAAAAATTTCTCAGCTATTGGCAACTAGCCGACTTAAAATTAACGAAATAATGCACCCAGGTGTGGAGCTTAAAATAGCAAAAGACACAAAACAGTTTTCGCGTATTTACCCACCCCACTTAGTAAAACTTTCTGAGGGAAAAATCACTCAGTCGTTTTAGTACCCTCTTCGGTGTTTTCAGTTTCTTGGGCGTCACTTTCAGGTAGTGGCGCTAATGGCCAGCCCCCTAGCTCTTGCCAACGGTTTACTATTAAACAATATAGTTCTGCTGTGCGTTCTGTATCGTAAAGTGCCGAGTGTGCTTGGCTGTTATCAAACTCAATCCCCGCGGCTCTACATGCTTTAGCTAGTACCGTTTGGCCTAAAGCTAACCCTGCAAGCGAGGTTGTATCGAAACTCACAAATGGATGAAATGGCGTACGCTTAATATTGTTACGCTCAATGGCTGCATTTAAAAAGCCATGATCAAAAGCGGCATTATGTGCCACTACAACTGAGCGTTGACACCCAGCAGCTTTTTGCGCTTTACGTACTGCTTTACAAATTTCTTTAATTGCTTCGTCTTCTGGTACAGCGCCGCGCAACGGGCTAAACGGGTCTATGCCGTTAAATTCAATTGCGGCTTGTTCAATATTAGCGCCTTCAAAAGGCTCTACATGAAAATGAACGGTATGATCTATGCTGAGTAACCCTTCGTCATCCATTTTTAAAATTGATACGGCAATTTCAAGTAAGGCGTCGGTTTCTTTATTAAAGCCGGCGGTTTCTACATCAATAACAACAGGAAAAAAGCCGCGAAAGCGTTGTGCGAAAAGTGTTTGCTCAGTATTTGCCATAGTCTTCTTGGTTTATGAGGATAAGCTCACTATTATGTCAAAATTGGGGGCTACTCGGCTAGGGCTTTATAAATTATTTAATTAATATATTGTAGGCATGCTATTTGCTTTTAAATAACTGCTAATTGTATTGGCTGTTATTAATCCCCATCGCATTAAATTACGGATACCAGTATGGCGCTTAGAAAATAGCGCAATAACAAGGCGAAAATTATTTATAGCTTTGTTTTACATCAGTAAGTTTAACGCAGTGAGTGGGCTATTTAATACGATACAAAGATTATGTTTTTAATTAAGTTGGTATAGAGCCCTACTTTAGCCGTACGCCAAAATATTGGCTTAGTAGATTAACCGGAGCGTTTTATGAAGTGTAAGTTGTTTTTTATTAGCGTAAGCCTTGGCACCGCCTTGATGAGTTATTCATCGCAAGCGGCTATGCGCCAATACAGCGCAAATCAAGATAACTCCAATTGGGAAGTTATAAAAACAACGCGCTTACAGTGTCAATTAAACCACGAAGTGCCCTACTACGGTGAGGCCATATTTAAGGCATCGGCCAGTAAAAACAAAAACCTAACTTTTAATCTAGATATGGTTGTGCGCCCCGACAATTACGATATAGCCGGTTTAAAGGCGGTGCCACCAGCATGGCGTTCAGGCCTGCCCGCGCGTGATATGACCACGATGAAGTTACTTAAAAAGTTTGATGGTGAGCTTGGTAATAAAACCGCATGGGAAATGCTAACTGAACTTGAAAAAGGGTTTCATCCTACCTTTTACTACCAGGACTGGCAAAATAGTGCCGACAAAATTGCCGTTGGTATTTCAAGCGTTAATTTTAAACAAGCCTATTGGGCGTTTTTGCAGTGCCGCGATGAACTTTTACCATACAGCTTTGAAGATATTTCATTTACTGTAATGAACTACCAATCAAATAGCAGTAAGCTCACTAAAGAGTCGCAAAAGCGCTTAGATAAAATTGCTGAGTATTTAAAAAATGATACCAGTATTGAGTCTATAAGTATTGATTCGTATACCGATAGCTACGGTGGCCGTTGGAATAACTTAGATTTATCGCGTAAGCGTGCTAAAGCTATAAAAGATTATATGGTCAGCTTAGGTGTTGATGAGAGCAAAGTAGAAACCACAGGCCTAGGTGAAAAACGTTTTGTTGATACTAACGAAAATATTTTAGGGCGAAATAAAAACCGTCGTTTAATTATTCAAATAGCAAAAATGTAACCGCCCTAAACTGCTAACTACCGCTGCGCCGCTTTATGAGCTTATCGCCAAACTGAAAAAACGTTAGACTCAAAAATGTAATTATGGCTCCTATAATAAGCTCCTGACTTAAAGGCTCGTTATTAAGTAATGCGCCTAGCGCTAATGCAAAACTTGGTGTAATTAAACTACTTAAGGCTACAGTACTGGCGTTTAACTTTTGTAATACATGAAAATACGCTAAAGCCCCTACAATCGAGCCAAAAATACCTAAATACGCAATACTCCATAACGAGCGAGCACTCCAATAATCCATACTTATTTGCCCATCTACCAGCCACCACAGCAGCCCAAATAAAGGAGTAACAAAAACCAGCGCTCCAAAAGTGGTTGCCATAGGGTGAATAGCAATTTTTACACGTTTGATCATCACCCCACTAAGACTAAATAAAGTAACCGCCATTAACACATACATCAGCCCTATGCCCTGAGTTTGTGAGGTTTGTAGCTGGTTATAACTTACAAAATAAAGGCCTATTAATGCACAGCTCAGCGCTATTAATTTAATAGGGCTAAATTTAGGCTCATTAAGTAACCTTTGTGCTAAAAAACCAGAGAGAATAGGCGCAAGGCCAAACACTAATGAAATAATACCTGAAGGTACTGTGGTAGCAGCCATGTAACTTAATGACATACCACCAAAAATACCCAAACTGGAGTATGCATATAACGTGCACGCGTTTTTGCTCCAAGGGACACGAATATTGGCTATAGCAACAATTAACCCAGCAACAAATAAGCCTATAATCATGCGCATTAAAACGGCGAGGGTTGGTGCTACAGTTTCACTGCTCCATACAATACCTAATGGCGTAGTACACCAAATAATGACAAGTAGTAAATAAGATAATTTAACTGGCACACGCCATTCCTTTGCACTGAGGAGGTAGAAACCCTATTAAAGTAAATTATACGCGCGAAAGTAATACGCAGTACATATATAAACGTCTAAATACAGCTGTAAATTCATAGTTACATTATTATTTACCGGCATTTATTACAAAACTATTTATGTTTTAAGTAACTAGTTATATCTTGAGTGCCTCTCACACATTTTAGGATAGTTAAGTGCTTAAAAATAAAACAATAGGCAGCATGTTAATTGTTGCAGGCACCACCATAGGCGCAGGTATGCTGGCATTGCCAATAGCCTCTGCAGGACTTGGGTTTAATACCGCGCTTGCACTGATAATAGCCAGCTGGTTACTGATGACCTACACCGCTTTATTAATGCTAGAGCTCCACCAATACGCCCCTAGAGATGCAACGTTAAACACCTTAGCAAAGCGCTGGTTAGGAAAACGCGGCCAGTACGTTGCTAACTTTTCGATGATATTTTTGTTTTACGCCCTGTGCGCAGCCTATATAGCCGGGGGTGGCGCGCAGTTGCAGTCGCGTATTAGTAGTGATTTGAGCATAAACATAGCGCCGCAAATTGCCTCTATTGTTTTGGCCATTGTAATAGGTAGCGTGGTTACTTTAGGCACCAGTAAAGTAGATAAACTTAACCGCGTGTTATTTACGATTAAAATTTTAGTACTAGGCAGCTTGTTTTATATGCTTACACCCTATGTACAAGGTAAGCACTTACTTGAAATGCCCGTTGAGCAAGGGCTGATTTTATCTGCCTTACCCGTTATTTTTACCTCATTTGGTTTTCATGGCTCTATTCCGTCAATTGTTAAGTATGTGGGGCTAGAAACAAAAGTATTGCGTAAGGTAATGATTGCAGGGGCTGCTTTACCTTTAGTGATTTATATTTTTTGGCAACTGCTTAGCCAAGGGATTATGCAGCAAAGTGATTTACTCAATAGTAATGGCTTAACAGGCTTTGTAGAGAGTGTGGCAAGTATTGCGCATAATCCGCAGGTAACAAGCGCTGTTACACTGTTTGCCGACTTAGCATTGGCCACCTCTTTTTTAGGTGTTAGCTTAGGGTTATTTGATTTTTTTGCTGATGCATTTAATAAAGGCGACACCAAATCAGAAAGAATAAAAACCGCACTAATTACTTTTATTCCCCCTTTAGGGTTTGCGTTATTTTACCCTCAGGGATTTATAATGGCGCTAGGCTATGCAGCCATCGCCCTTGTGGTATTAGCAATATTTTTACCGGTTTCTATGGTGTATAAGCAGCGTAAATCGGGCCCTCAAACGGGATACCAAGTGCGAAGTGGTAATATGGGTTTAGCGGTGGCAGGGCTGTGCGGCGTTGTAATTATTGTCGCCCAATTTATGCAAATGTTGGGATTAGTACCCGCTATTGGTTAATAACAAAACTAACCCCTTTAGCTTAAAGGGGTTAGTTAAAAATGTTAAAATACCCGAGACTCACCACGGCCTGTAGCCTGAGAAGCTGCTTGTAGCTCACCGTCTTTATTTACAATAACCTGCAAATCGCCAAAACGGCGCTCATCCAGTGTGTAGCCCATTTTTATAAGTTCAGCTTGAGTGTTTTCACTGAGCCCTGCGTGTGTTCTGATCACGTTTTTAGGCCATAACTGATGATGAAACCGCGTGCTATTAACAATATCGTTGGCGCCCATGTTAAATTCAACCGCATTTAAAATAGATTGATACACCGAGCTAATAATTGTTGTGCCCCCAGGCGAGCCTGTGACCATTTTAACGCTGTTGTTTTTGAGCAGTATGGTTGGCGACATTGAGCTAAGCATACGCTTTTGTGGCTGAATTTCATTGGCTTTACCGCCGAGCGCACCAAAGGCGTTCATTACCCCAGGTTTAGCGCTAAAGTCGTCCATTTCGTCATTTAATATAAAGCCTGCACCTTCAACCACAACGCCACTACCAAAGCTTAAATTGATCGTTGTGGTATTGGCCACTGCATTACCCATTTTATCAATAATAGAAAAATGCGTGGTTTGTTCACTTTCTTTGAGGCCTGGTTTTATGTTTTCGGTGGTTGAAATAGCTGTTAAAGAAATATCTTTACTGCGCGCTTTTAGGTAATCAATATGAGTAAGCTCAGTCACTGGTACATCAAAAAAGTCCGGATCGCCCAAGTACTCTGCTCTATCGGCAAACACACGTTTACCTATTTCAGCAAGTAAATGTACATATTGAGTAGAGTTATGTACCAGCCCCATTTCGCTTTTTTTAAGCTCAAACATTTTTAGCCACTGCAAAATAGCTATTCCGCCAGAGCTTGGTGGTGGAGAGGTTAATACTTCATAACCGTTCCAGTTAGCTTTAATCGGCGTGCGCGACACAGCCGTGTAATTAGCCAAATCAGTTTGGTTAATAATGCCGCCGTGCTGGTGCATAAAGTTGGCAATAATGCGGGCTGTTTCGCCTTTATAAAACCCGTCTTGGCCGTTATCTCTTATGCGTTTTAAAGTAGCGGCTAGCTCGGGCTGTTTAAAAATCTGATTTGCTTTTATATCTGCAAAATAGTGTTTAAAATTTACATTTATATTTTGTTTGTCTAGATGAGCAATGTATTGTGCGACCCCTTGAGCCAATTTGGGCGGCACTTTAAAGCCTTGCTCTGCTAAGGTAACCGCTGGCTGTACTAATGTTTGCCATTTTAAGGTGCCGTGTTTTTGATGGGCCAGCCACATACCGGCTACGCTCCCTGGTACACCACTTGCGTGAATACCATAAATTGACTTGTTTTTAATTACATCGCCCTTGGCATCTAAATACATATCTCTGTGCGCTGCTTGGGGAGCCGTTTCGCGATAGTCTATAAAGTCCCCTTTTCCCTCTTTTTGTATAAGCATAAAGCCTCCCCCGCCAATATTTCCGGCTTCGGGAAGCGTTACCGCTAATACAAATTGCGCAGCAATAGCCGCATCAACAGCATTTCCACCTTGTTCTAAAATAGCTTGTGCTGTATCTGCACTAAACGAGTCAGGCATTGCGACAGCGCTTTTAGTAACTTGCTCCGCCTGCACGCTAAATATACAAAATTGTGCAATCAACACACTCTTAACAATGAGCCTGCTTGGTCGAAAGAATAACCCCATAAAACATCCTTACTTTATTATTTGAATCTCGCTTGGCTCATTTATGCATACCATAGAATGTTAGGTCAATGTTTATACAAGTAATTTTTTGTATGCTATAACGCCTTTGCGTATAAAACGGCATCCAAATCGCCTTGTTCATCAGTGTGTATATAGTTTTTAACCCAGGTAAACCCCAGCTTTTGCATGACGCTAATTGAAGCTTTATTATCGGCCAGTGCCATTGCCGATAGTGTTTTTATCTCTGGCTGCATTTTTAAGGCGTTACATAATGCACTAGCCGCCTCCGTTGCATAACCCTGTCCCCAACTAGATTGCTTAAAGCGCCACCCTATTTCAATATTTGTAAAATCGGGAGTTTGAGTAAAAAAGTGCATAGGCCTAACAAGCACCCACCCTATAAAAGAGTCCTCTTTTTTAAGGGTGATTTTCCACAGCCCCCAGCCTTTGTATGCATTTTTATAGGCAAGCATTCTGGGGATCCCTATTTCTTTAATTTGTTTTAATGTCGAAGGCGTTCCTCGGTTTATGTATTTCATTACCGCGGGGTCTTGATCTAGTTCATGCAGCAGCGGCCAATCGTGTTCATTCATTAATTTGAAATTTAAGCGTGTTGTTACAGGTGTGTTCATCTTCGCTGTTCTATTATTAAGTGGAATTAATTATTTGTCTCTAAGGAGAGATAGCACATGAACAAATTAGCAGGTTTAGCTTTATTAGGCACTTTAATTACACTAACGGGCTGTGAAGATGCTCAGGAAGTACAAGAAGATGCAAAAGATAAAAGCGCGCAAATGCAAGAGCAGCTTGGTGATACATGGAACGATGTAAAAGATAAAGCCACAGAGCTTAAAAATGATGAGTCATTAAATGAGCTGCTTGAACAAAGTAAAGCAATGGGCTTAGACATGTACGACGATGGCAAAGAAATTGCCGTTGATGCATGGATAAAAAGCAAAGAAGCAGCCGGTGAATTAACCGAAAAAACAAAGCAAAAAGCGCAAGAAATCGCTGAAGAAATTGAAGAAGCGCGTGAAGAACATGCTGAAAAACAGTAATATTATTGATACTAATTCATTTAATTAAGTAATTTGCTTTGGGGTAAAAACATCGTTTAGTAAGTAAAAAATTGCTATTTAGGTGTTCTTAACAAGCGGTTTTAACGCACTTAGTGTGAGGCTTAGCCCCTTAAAATACTTAATTATTATTGCTGATTGGTATTAAATAGTATTTACAAAAAAAGGCTGCAAATAACATTATTTGCAGCCTTTTTATTTATGCGCTTATTACTATAATTAAATCGCTTCTTCGTCTTCTTCTGCGGTGCGTATACGTACTACACGCTCAACATCTGTGACAAATATTTTACCATCACCAATTTTTCCTGTTTGCGCTGTTTTTACTATTACTTCTATAGCGCGTTCAACATCTTCATCGGTTAGCACAATATCAAGTTTTACCTTAGGTAAAAAATCCACCATGTACTCAGCGCCACGGTAAAGTTCTGTGTGACCTTTTTGACGACCAAAACCTTTTACTTCACTTACAGTCATACCCGTAATACCTACATCTGATAGGGCTTCGCGTACGTCGTCTAACTTAAACGGTTTGATGATTGCTTCTATTTTTTTCATGCTCACTACTTATTAAAGCTTTAGTTGCCTCGATTTTAGACAATCATGGAGTTCATAGCAAACAAAGCAATTGAATTCGATGATAAAACAACCAAGCGTGGTATAATTACTTATAAGTCTGAATTATAAATCTTTCTCAACTAGCTATAATAATAACAAATGTAGTAGGTATAAATAATATGAAAAAATTCCAAACCGGTTTAACTTTATTAGAGCTCATGGTGGCAGTAGCCATAGTCGGTATTATCGCCTCTATAGCTCTTTGGGACAGTAGCGATATGCTTGAAGAAAACCGCGCTGAGAACTTCTTGCTTGAACTAAAGCGCAATATTAGCTTTGCTCGCTCACAAGCTGCCAGTACAGATGAAATTGTTGTTTTGTGCCCTACTGGCCAAGGTAAGATTAAAAACAGCAGAGACACTTTCAACTGCAACAAAAAGTGGGATGAGAATAAAATTATAGTTGTATTTATCGATGTAGATAACGATGGGCACTATAATGGCGCTTCCGATACACTGCTTAGAGTCATGGAAGAAATATCAGATAACGACAAGTTAACCTTTACAGGAAATGAGCGTCGCTTGCGTTTTAATACCAGTGGACGAATTACCACAAACCCAGGTGACTTTGTTTTTTGCCCCAATGGTGGCACTGAAAATAATAAAGCGCTTACTTTATCTCAATCAGGTACTGCTTTTTATGCCGGTGACAGCGCACTTAAATGCGGTTAAAAAACATACAATTTAAGTTGTCATATTTTTATCATTTACTACACTGAGCTAATACATTTTTTGACTCAGGGCTTCAGGGATGAGGTTATCTACCCAAACTCAGGCTGGCTATACGCTTTTAGAATTAATGGCATCTATTGCTATTGTGAGTATTGTTAGCCAAATTTCTCTATCGGTTTTTCCTGACTTTTTAGCGAAAAACCGAGCCGATAATCATGTAAGTTTGCTGCACAGAAACATTAATTATGGCCGCCTTTACGCCATTGAAAATGGCACTTATGTTACTTTGTGTGCTTTAAAAGATAATCAATGCACTAAAGATGAGTGGGATGGGCAAATGTCGCTGTTTATTGATAACGACAAGTCTACGTCATTAGACACCGACGACTTATTAATAAGCACATTTGAAAAAATCCATGATGCAGATTCTATGCAATACCCCCGAAGTGCAATTACCTTTCGGCCCGATGGCTCTTTAAATGGTTTTCAAAATGGAACATTTATATATTGCCCAAATAAAGATAAAGCCAACCTTGAGGGGCTGGCTTTATCTGTCAGTCAAACAGGCCGTATACGAATTAAATCAACCGACAAATGTCAGAGCGACTAGTTAACCCGATTAAGTTAACGTCCCCAGCAATACTCAACATCTGAATTACCTTTACTGCCTTTTGCGCCTTTATAGCCTGTGTCAGTAATTGTAATTTGCGTGCAGTCACCGTCGCCTTTTACAGCACCCGCAATAGGTTTTGCAGTAATTGTAAACGTATTATCGTCATCATCCACATCAATCGACAGCTCAAAATGGCCATTTTCTGTGGTCTCTTGTATACCTAAGTCTGAGAATGTCTCTGTGTACTCACGATTATCTACGAAGTACTGCTCTTGTTTGTTTGCAGCGTCTAAAAGCGCCGCTGCGGCCTCGGCTCGAGAAGAGCGTTTTACATACTCAGTATAATTAGGCAGTGCTATTGAGGCTAGAATACCTACAATAGCTACGGCTATCATTAACTCTATCAACGTGAATCCGCGTGCTTGTTTATTCATTAATATTCCTTAATCATCAATTTCATCATTTTCTTCACGTTTATAAATATAGGTTTGTTGGGTTTTAAAGCCAAACCCTACACTATCATCGTCATTCACTAATTGTACGGTACCATCTACAACCGTTAAGCCTGGGCCCATTATTTCTACTGGTTTCATTGGGTTTTGTGCATCTTCGCCTTTTATTCCCGGCCCAATTAGGTAAAACTGGCTTTCTTCGGTCACTTCAATGGTTGGGTTATCATCACAAAAGCCGTCGCCATTTCCATCGGCACAAGAAGGGCCTTCACCAAAGTACAATTGTGGTGTATCAGGTACATCATAGCTAGTGGTAAACTTTAAGTCGTCATATACCTTGGTGCCATAATGTAAATGGAACGCATACAACGAGCCGCCACCGCCACTTAACGAACATTGGTTCTCTGTAGAGGTTTCTGATGATGGAGTAAAGCTTGTATAGTAAGCGACACCGCCCACCACTGTGGCTGCTGCTAAAGATTTTTCACCGGTGCCTAATTCATAGCGCCAGCCTTTAAATTTAGCTAAATCGACTTCTAAATCAACAAACTCATCTACATCATCAAGTGCATTACCAAACGGGTCGCTGTTCATTAGCATTAAATCTGCTGGTTTAATCGCTGTAGGGGCGCTAGTGAATGACTGAGTTACTGTATTTTCATCTCTTATCATAAACAGCTGATCGTCTTCATTTGTACCTGTTGGTTTTGAGCGATTTCCGCTGCCTATTACAATAGCGTCATACGGCGTATCTAAACGTGTAATCACTGTTTCACCATTAATCGTTGTTTCACTTACTTTGCTATAAAGTGTACGTGCCACTAACGGCTGGTAAAAAAAGCGACGGTCTTGGCTTGCTAAACTGCTACCTAGCTCTGCAAGTTTAAAGTGCGTAAAATTACTGGTGCTTGTGCCTGGCATGTCTATACGCCAAATATCGCCCCCGGTATCGGCAGCATAAATTCTGTCAATGTAACCATCGTAATCTGAATCAAGCGTAGAAACATTTGCTGCAATCGAGTGCTTACCTTTAAATCCATTTTCGTTTGGCGTTAAAGCCCACACTTTTTTACCTGTTTCAGCTTCTACTATATAAATACCGCGACCAACAGAGTCTTCACTTCTAACCACGGCATCTTTATTTGTATCGTACCCTGCACCAAAAACGAGTAATGGCTTATCGCCAAATGCTTTTATATACGCTATTTGGGGTTTTGACCACGTTTGAGCTAGCTCTTTAAAATCGCCAGTACCGCCTTCTATAGGGTTATCCCATAGTTTTTTAGGCTGATCGGGGTTAGTAATATCAAAGGCGTAATAGTTTTTTCCACCACGGCGCATACCTGCAAATGCCCACACGTCATCACCATCGCTTGCATCAACAATACCATCGTTAATGCCTTCGTCATTTAAGCTTTTATCACTAAAGTAAACACTGATTGGGCCGTCCATCCCGTAGAGTTTACCGGTGTCTTCATTGCGTAAAGGCTGAATTATATCGTAAAGATCAGAGGGAATGAACGCCCAGCTTTCGCTCACTTGGTTATTGGTATCATCGTCTTTAAACATATGTAAAAAGCCGGCATTAGTACCAATCAATATACGTATGTCGTCATTGCCATAGTCGATTGCCACTGGCTTAGAATGTAAAGGGTCGCCAAAAATATCGCTGCGTTGATCGGTGTTTGAGCCATCGTTGTCTTCATCGTCAACATCTATCCCCATTGCCCATTTTATATCTGAACTAGCTAGGCTAATCGGGTTATTGGTGACTAAATCTAAAATATCGCTCACAATATTAGTAGTAAACTCAACTATATCGCCTTGCTTATCTGTATAGAGGTTGCGCCTGTCTTCAGCTGGAGTCCCCGTGAGTGTAGCTAAATGATAGTTTACACCCCCTTGTGCAACTAAGTTACCATCGGCAGACTGGCCATCTGGCAACCAAAATGTTTTAGCATCGGTGTCGATTAAACCATCAGAATCAAGCGCTGTATTATCTGCAGAGTCAACTATTTCACTGCCTGATACTTTTAATTTTTTTAAATTCCCACCCCACCGGGTGTTTGTTTCTGGGTAAAACATGGCAAAGTAAATGGCATCACGACTACGTGTTTGGTCTACGTTGTTACTTGCTACCGAAGGCGAAGAGAAGCTATCGTTTACTTCACGAATACGAGAAATAGCACTATTGAGCGAGTTAGAAAGCTCATCTGGGGTGCTTGCTGGTAAGTTTTCACCGCCACCCAATAAGGCAGCACGTCTTAACAGTTCTTGCCCGCTTGCACTCATGCCTGAACCAAAGCCTATAGTGTATAAGCGCCCTGTTTCGTGGATATCGGCAGTGGCAGGATATAAATCAACGGTAACATCACTTGTACCATGAATAATTTTAGCCATTTGGTGTAAGTAGTTACTGTAATAACTATCGGTATTCCAGTTTAATGGCTCTCCAAAGTACTTTTCGTGTTCATCACTAATATCACTATCGCTGCCGTTATCGTTTGACGGATCGCCATCAGTCATATAAATAATGTTGATTGAATTATCGCAACGAGCCGCTTCAGCTTCACTGTCTGCAAAGGGCGATATATAAGTATACTCGTAATTATCTCTCACTATATTTTCACATTCATACACCCAACCTCGACGGCGATTCCAAACCCAATCACACTCAACATCTGTCCATTGGCTACCTGTACGTAACTCTACATTTGTATCACGCTCTACAGTTGAAGCGTCTTCACCATATTCAAGCTTCTGCCCAGTAATATATAAATATGCTTCCCAAAGTGTCTCTGTCAGTGGTGTGCCACCATTGGCTGGGAGAGCTGCGATGGAGCTGCGCACTACTGCAGCATCACTGCCTACACCATTCACAACATAGCCGCCCTCAGAATCACTTTTAAATCGCATCAAACCAAAATCAATAGAGTCTTCGTTATCTGATACCACTTTTGTCATTGCAAATTGTGCTGCCGCAAGGCGACTATCTGCACATAAGTAGTAACCAGTTTGGTTGCTAAAGCCACAACTATTACCATTAGAGGATGAAAACGCCATACTGCCTGATGTATCAAATATGAGTAAAACCCTTGGTTTCTCATCTAAATCTAAATCATGATTTACATAAAGCTCTATATCTTCAGCAACTACTGAGGCGCTCAGTGCTAAACCAAGTAAAGAGACCAATGGCTTATTAAGATTAAATTTCATTCTAAATCCCCTTACTTATACTGGCCATTTCTTGAGCTACACCTGTTACAATTGTAAGTTCGTGCTTTGCTTTAGAGCCATATTGAATAGTGGTAGAAACTTGCAACATGTTACACGATATACCGGCAGTAAAATTAAATCGGCGTGGGCATTCTAAATCAAGCGCCCCCTGATTTAGGTTTACCATTTTGCTTTGCATATCGTCGTGCGTGGCTATTACCATCCCTTCATCATCTGCGCCTGCATGAGTTGATACTTCATCTGGCGTTAAAAAAAACTGATTAGCAGCACCTTTGCTTGCCTCATCAGAAATCATTCGCTGTACTTCTCCAATAAGCTCATTTTCAGCGACTTCTCGCTCTTGAGCTGCATTGGTAATTTTTATATCTACACTACTGCTGCTCATTAGTGTAACGGCAATTCCCGTTACAGCAATAACCATAATAAGGGCTGTAATAAGCACAACACCTTGTTGTTTATTTGCGTGTTTACTTAGATACGCCATAAATTTGCTCCCACGTTATTTAAACGAATGGTGGTGGTAAATACTGTTCTTCTGTAAGTATCGGTAAAAGTAAGCTCTCGGGAGTCTTCATCTTCACCTAAAATATATGTTTGATTTTTTATTTTAAGGCCCGGATCTGGTTGCAATGCTCTAACTAATAAAAAAACCTGCACTGTTAGAATACTTTTGCGGTTTTCCCAGTCAGAGTGCTGCATGTCCTCAATGCTTCGGTACGAATCAACACGGCTATCACTGTCTGTATCTAAACCAAATACAAAGCGCATGTTTTCAACGCCCTCCATTATGGTTTCGGCCTTCATGTTGGCGCCATTTAAGCGTTTACGCATTAATGCTGGTACTGTAAGGCTTTTATTATTTACCGTATAAGTTTGCTCTGCGAGGTAATAAACATGATGGCTATAAGGCCACACCGTGGCATTAACGTTTAAACTACCCGCAGCTACAACGCCTCGGGTAAATTCTGCGCTTTCTTGCTCAGCTATAAAATAGTTTTCATCCGCTTGTGTTTCGTTAGTGGCGCCATCTACCGTGAGCTGCTCACCTTGTAAAAACTTGATTTGTAAAATGTCAGTCCCTGCAATTGGCTTACTTATACAGTTAAGCTCACTTGTTGAACTGGCTTCTTTTGCATAAATAGTTCTGAAATTGCTAGAAGATGCTAAATCTGGAAAGCTGCCGTTATTAAGCCCTTCGAAGCAATCACCACCAGGGTTAGCTAACGTTTGTGTGTTTGCTGCAGTAAACGAATCATCATAATAAGTTCCCCAAAAGCCCACCTGCTCTATATCACGCTGCATAATATTAATGGCTAAGCGGCCTGACTCTTGTAACTCGCCTATTGTCATTGTGTCTTTTGTGGTTACTTTCATGCCAATATAGGTAAACATCACCCCACCTAAAATAAGCCCACCAATAAATAATGAAATCATCATTTCTATTAGTGTAAAACCTTTATCTCTCATGTTAGCTCCTTAGGTATATATAGCTATTTAATGCAACCAAACGGCGTTTTTTATCGTCAGTACCGCATTTAAGCGCTTTGGTTTCATCATTGGCATTAAACTCTTGGCGGCCTTGCCAAGACACTATTACTTCAATATTGAACCCACGCCCACCCGTACCTGCTGCAGCCGTAGGGTTTATACATACAGTGGCATCATCGAGAGAGCCGGTGTTTTCGCGTGCACGAATGGCGCGTTTCCATTGCTGTAAATCAAGGGCTGCAACTTGCGCTGCAGTGCATGACCCACTAAAACAAGCCGTAGAGGTAGACGTTGATGTTTTACTGGTAAAAGTTTGCGTATATAAAGCAACTAGCTGTGCGGTATCATTTGCTCTAATGCGCTGAATAATATCATTTCCTAACGCCACCGCGGCTGCGCGCTGCATAGAGTCAAAGCTTGCCTGCTTAGCTTTTGCTTGCAGTGCAACAGCGCCTAATAAGCCAAAGCTTAAAATAATAAACGCAATCAGCACTTCAATTAAGGTAAAGCCTTTTTGAGGTTTTTTGTGAGGTGAATGCATAGTAAAAACCAAATAAATTTTATCTGATTATAAGTTTATGCATTGAAAATGTAGATGCAATATATACTAGGACAAGCGGTTAAATTTGTTGATAAACGGTTAACAGCATCAAGCCAATTGAGCTAATTGATGATTAAAATTACTCTATCTAGAAGTGATTAAACTCCAGCGCAATGCTGCTAATTTAGTGGGCTCAATAGCGGCCTCTGCCTTACTTAAAAAGCCAAGCAACCTACTAAAAATTCAACCTAAAACATAACAGGCTCTAACTTAGCGCATTTTTTACTGTTTTTAGCTCTCGCCTACTTACGCTTAATTGCTCCTTACATCCGGCTAGTTCTACGCTATGTACACCAGGGCTTTGAGTATGCAAGGCAACAAGCTTTTGTTTGTTTATGAGCGTGTTTCTGTGAATACGTAATAATTGCGTTGGGAAGCGTTGCTCAAGTTGTTTTAAGCTTTGTTCAATTAGGGCCTCGCCCTCTTTAAATACCATATTGGTGTATTTTTCTTGGGCAATAAAGTAATACACTTGATCAAGTTCAATACTTTTTATTGTGCCACCAAGCTGATAACTAATTTTTGTAGATTGCTGCTTTTGCATATGCGCTTTATTTAAACGCCCTACTTGCGCTAACACTTTATTTAATGCCTGTTCAGTAACGGGTTTTACTAAGTATCCTGCGGCACTGAGCTGTAGCGCATCAAGTGCATGCTCGGGGTAAGCCGTTACGAATACTATTGCCGGTGGCACGCTCAGCGTATTTAGTTGCTGTGCTACTTCTAGGCCATTAATACCCGGCATATCTATGTCTAAAAAAACCAAATCGGGATGAACCTGCTTGATAATGGCAAGCCCCTGCGCGCCGTTATCACCTTCGCCTTTAACTAAAATATGCTCGTTGTGCTGCAGTAGCCGCTTTATTCTAGCGCGAGCTAGCGGTTCATCATCAATAATTACAACATTCATTGGGGGTTCTCAAACTGCTTAGGGATCACCACTTTCACTCTAAATACATCCTCTTTTTGTGTGATCGTTAGTTGTGCTTTTTCTTTGTAATATATAAACAATCGCTGGCGAATATTTTCAAGTGCCATGCCGTTATTTGGTCTTTTTAACGCCTCATTATGAGTGATAGGGTTAGAAACAATCAATGTTAAATACCCTGTTGTGACGTGTAGCTCTACACTAATAACGGCCCCTGTTTCACTGGGCTCTACCCCATGACACACCGCATTTTCTATTAACGGCTGAAGGGTTAAGCACGGAATACTAATATCTGGTAAATCAGCAGGCACTTGCCAATTAAGCTTTAAACGACTGCCAAAGCGCCATGTTTCCAGCGCAACATACTGTTTTGACAAGGTCAGCTCATCTTCGAGAGAAACGCGCTGCCCCGAGCGCATAGCCGCTTGCGACAGCGCCGCAAGCGCAAGTATTGCTTGCTCTGCAGCATCGGCATCATGATGTGTTAGCTCGGCGGCGGTATTAAGGCTATTGTACAAAAAATGAGGACGAATTCTGGCTTGCAAAGCATCAAGCTCCGCGCGCGCGAGCGCTTTTGTTTGCTGCTCTTTTTCAAAATAAATCAGTAAAAACTGTACAAATAAAGCCGTGATCAAAAAAACAATTAAGCAGTTTCGTAATACAAAATAAAAACTCGTTTCATTATTTGTAATATCTAAAAAATAGCGGGCACACAGCACACTAAATAAAGCGGTACTGACTAAAAAGGAAATAAAAAAAGCAAAAAGTTGGGTGGTTTGCGGCTTTTTTTGTAAACCCCCCCGAAAAGAGTATAAAGCAGAAATACTGACCAAAACGGTCATATGAGAAAATAAACTAATTACGCCAAGGCTTTGCCAGCTATCCCCTTCAACAAAAGGAGCAAACGCTAAGATGGTAGCTACAACTTGGGTAACAATAAGCGTGGCAAGTACCCCGCGCTCATTAAAAAGAGCCGAAAAAAGCAATGTTTCACCTTGCGGCAACTTGCTCATAACGGCTCTCCTTGTAATCTAAATAATTAATTTATATAGATTAACGCAGCTCAACAGGAACGGCAAATACGATATTCTCTTCTTCACCTGGGTTTTCAACTACCTGCTTGCCGCCTAGCTCTTTTAAGCGTGCAATAACTTGTTGTACCAGCACTTCTGGCGCAGAAGCCCCCGCAGTTACTCCCACAGCGTTAGTTTCACCAAACCACTGTGCTTCAACATTTGTTGCATCATCGATTAAATAAGCGGTTGTGCCCATTTTATCTGCAAGTTCACGTAAACGGTTAGAGTTAGAGCTGTTTTTTGCCCCCACAACTAATAGCACATCTACCTTGTCTGCTAAATCACGCACAGCATCTTGACGATTTTGTGTCGCATAGCAAATGTCATCTTTGCGCGGGCCATCAATTGCTGGGAATTTTTCGCGCAGCGCATCAATTACATCTGCAGTGTCATCTACCGAAAGCGTTGTTTGGCTACAATAAAATAGGTTATCAGCATTTTTAACGTTAAGTTTGGCAACATCTTCTGCGGTTTCTACAAGGTAAATACCACCGTCGTTATTGTCATACTGCCCCATAGTACCCTCAACTTCTGGGTGTCCATGGTGACCAATTAAAATACACTCAATACCTTTACGGCTCGCACGCGTTACTTCCATATGCACTTTAGTAACTAATGGACATGTTGCATCAAATACTTTTAAATCGCGGCGCTTAGCTTCTGAGCGTACCGCTTGCGATACACCGTGGGCGCTAAAAATAACAATGCTGTCATCAGGTACTTGGTCTAGCTCTTCAACAAATACAGCACCACGGTTTTTTAAACCATCTACTACGTAGCGGTTATGAACGACCTCGTGGCGTACGTAAATTGGCTTTTCAAAAATATCTAAAGCGCGCTCTACTATGCTAATTGCACGGTCTACCCCTGCACAAAAGCCTCGCGGGTTCGCTAATAAAATATCCATTAGCCTTGCACCTCAATAATATCTACTTCAAACGTTAAACGTTGACCTGCTAACGGATGATTAAAATCTATAGTAACCGACTCACCTTGTACTTCGCGTACCAGTCCTGGCAGCTCAGTACCATCAGGCTGAGTAAAGGCAATAATTGCGCCGACTTTAGCTGGCGTTTCTGCACCAAATTTACTGCGTTCTACATAGTAAATATTATCTGGATTAGGTTGGCCAAAGGCGTCTTCTGGTTCTAACTCAAACGTTTTGCTTTCGCCTGCACTTAAACCTAGTAAGCACTTTTCAAAATTAGCCGTTAAGCTGCCATCACCCATCGTTAACTTGGCTGGTTTATTATGCACCTTGGTTGAGTCTGCGGCAGAGCCATCTTCTAGTTTAATAGAAAAGTGAAAAATAACCTCTGAGTTTTCACCAATTACAGCTTGGCTCATGCTTTATGCTCCTTCGGACTTTCGCCTGTAAAGGCATCAAATAATAATAATGCGGCACCAATACAAATTGCACAGTCGGCAATATTAAATACTGGAAAATGCGAGTTTTTATAAAACACATGTATAAAGTCAATTACATAACCATAAGCAACACGGTCATGTAAATTACCAATAGCGCCAGCAAGCACTAACGCATAAGCACTACATAATATTTTATTTGTCGCTGGTAAACGCTTTAACCACCACACTAATAGCGCACTAATAGCAATGGCAATAAAACTTAAAAACCAACGTTGCCAGCCACCCGCTTCACTTAAAAAGCTGTAGGCCGCTCCATAGTTATGTACGTAGGTAATACTAAAAACAGGCAGTAAATTAATCGACTCTTGATAAGCCATGGTATTTACAACAAGTGTTTTAGTGGCAAAGTCTATTACAAGCAGTAATAGACTTAACCAAAGCCACACTAAACCACTTTTTTGGGCTAGTTTGCTCACTGAGTAAAGCTCCTAAGCGAATTGACGCTTTTCACCTTCGCCGTCAACATTGCTTACACAACGACCACAAATTTCAGGGTGTGCAGGCTCTGAACCTACATCATCGCTGTAATGCCAACAACGCTCACATTTAGTTGCATCTGTGGCTGCTACGCTAATGTACAAACCTTCAATTTCGGTTGTTTGTGTATCACTTGGCTGGCTATCTACTGCAGATACAGTGACCGCAGACGTTAGTAATACAAAACGCAGTTCATCACCTAATGCTGCTAACTTATCAGCCAGTGCTTTTTCGGCGTATAAGTTAACGCTTGCTTGTAATGTTGCACCAATCACTTCTTCTTTTCGGGCTGCTTCTAGTACGCGGTTTACTTCGTCACGTACATTTAGAATCGCTTGCCAGTCATCGTTGCTAAATTGGCTGTTTGTCGGTGCATGTAAACCGTCGTACCATACCGATGTAAATACGTAATCGCTACGCTCGCCCGGTAGTGCTTCCCAAATTTCTTGAGCTGTAAAACTCATAATTGGCGCCATCCAACGAGTCATTGCTTCAGCAATATGATAAAGCGCAGTTTGACAAGAACGACGTGCATGACTGTCGCTTTTTGCTGTGTACTGGCGGTCTTTAATTACATCTAAGTAGAACGAACCAAGCTCACCTGTACAGAAGTTCATTAGCTTTTGCGTTACTAATAGCATTTGGTAGCTATCGTAAGCTGCTAAAATTTCTTCTTGTAATTGGGCTGCACGGCCAACAATCCACTTATCAAGCTCAACCATATCATCAACAGCAACTTGGTCTGTTTTTGGATCAAAACCACTTAAGTTAGCTAACAAGTAACGGCTAGTGTTACGAATACGGCGGTAACGATCTGCAGAGCGTTTAAATATTTCATCCGATACCGTCATTTCGGCGGTGTAATCGGTAGAAGCTACCCATAAACGTAAAATGTCAGCGCCAAGTTTATTCATCACGTTTTGTGGTGAAATAACGTTGCCTAACGATTTTGACATTTTGCGGCCGTTTTCATCTACGGTAAAGCCGTGCGTTAGTACTTGCTTGTAAGGTGCGTGACCGTTAATAGCAACTGAGGTCATCATTGATGACATAAACCAACCACGGTGCTGATCAGAACCTTCTAGGTATAAATCGGCTGGGCCAACTAACTCTTCACGTGCATCAACAACACACGCATGTGTTACGCCCGAATCAAACCATACATCTAACGTATCTTGTACTTTCATGTATTGCTTGGCATCTTCTTCGCCTAACAAGGTGGCAGGCTCTAGGTCATACCATGCTTGAATGCCTGATTTTTCTACCAGCTCTGCAGCTTGCTCAATAAGCGCTTGCGTATTTGGGTGTAAAGCACCAGTGTCTTTATCAACAAATAAAGCAATTGGCACACCCCAAGTACGTTGGCGTGAAATACACCAATCTGGGCGACCTTCAACCATGTTCGCAATGCGGCTTTCGCCCCACTCTGGCAACCATTGGGTGTTTTTAATTTCGCTTAACGAGTCTTGACGTAAGTTAGCCTGATCCATGCTTACAAACCACTGCGGTGTAGCACGGAAAATAATAGGCGTTTTGTGGCGCCAACAATGCGGGTAGCTATGCGTAAGCGCATGATGATGCATTAAAGCACCGCGCTCTGTTAGTACGTCAATTACACTGGCATTTGCTTTAAATACATGCTGACCAGCAAATAATTCTGTATCAGGCAGGTAAACGCCATTCGCGCCCACAGGGTTTGCTACTTCAAGATTGTAATTTAAGCCTGCCGCGAAATCTTCTTGACCATGGCCTGGCGCGGTATGTACCACACCCGTACCTGAGTCAGTAGTAACATGGTCAGCTACAATTACCGGTACATCAAAATCGTAAAATGGGTGAGCAACGTGTAAGTTTTCAAGTGCTGCACCTTTAACATAACCTAGTACGTGGAAATGATTAAAGCCATAACGGTCCATTGCATCTTTAACAAGCTCTGAGCCTAAAATTAAACGTTGCTGTGAGCCTTCATCATCTACTTGTACTAAGGCGTACTCTAAATCTGCATGCACTGCTACCGCACGGTTAGCGGGTAAGGTCCACGGTGTTGTAGTCCAAATAACAGTACCTACACTGCCTTGGCCTTTATGGCCATCGGCTAAATCAAAGGCGTTAACAACTGCGTCTTGATCTGCAAATGTAAAACGTACGTCAATCGCTGGAGATTGCTTATCTTGGTACTCTACTTCGGCCTCTGCTAATGCAGAGCCACAGTCTGTACACCAATGCACAGGCTTTGCACCTTTATGAAGGTGGCCATTTTTAATAATACGACTAAGCACGCGAATAGCGTTTGCTTCAAAGTCATAGTTCATTGTTAAGTAAGGTTTGTCCCAATCGCCAAACACACCTAAACGTTTAAAGTCTACTTTTTGACCTTCAACTTGCTTTTTAGCGTAAGCACGGCATTTTTCACGAAACTCGCTCGCGGTTACTTTAACGCCTGGCTTGCCTACTTTTTTCTCAACCATTAACTCAATTGGCAAACCATGACAGTCCCAACCAGGCACATAAGGTGCATCAAAGTCAGATAAAGTTTTAGACTTAACAATTATGTCTTTTAAAATTTTATTTACTGAGTGGCCTAAATGGATATCGCCGTTTGCATACGGAGGGCCGTCATGCAAAATAAAGGTCTTTTTACCTTTTTTAGCGCTGCGAATTTGACCGTACAGGTCGTCTTCATACCATGCTTTAAGCATTTTTGGTTCACGTTGTGCCAAATTGCCACGCATTGGAAACTGTGTTTCCGGTAAATTCAAAGTATGTTTGTAGTCGCTCATTAATCCTACTTTCCGTATCTATCGGCTACCTAATTTAAACCAAAACACTGTTTTGCGGCGGCAACATCGGTTGCAATTTGTGCCGTTAACTGTGTTAATGTCTCGAATTTTTTCTCATCGCGAAGTTTTTTTATTAACTCCACGTGCATAAACTGTCCATATATATCTTGTGCAAAGTCAAAAAGATGAACTTCTAACAAAGCACGAGTTCCATTAAAAGTGGGCTTGTTACCAATATTGGCTACCCCATAAACGTGTTTTCCGGCAATGTTTGCTTTTACGGCAAACACCCCATTTACAGGGCAAACTTGGCGTTTAAGCGCTATATTTGCAGTTCGAAAACCAAGCTCTCGCCCTCTTTTCCAACCATGTATTACACGCCCTGAAATAGCATAATTATGCCCTAGCATTAACTTAGCATTTTCTAAGTCGCCTGCGGCTAATGCTTCACGTATTAGTGTGCTGCTTACTCTAGCATTTAATTGGCGAAAACTCGCGGTGCTTTTTACATCCATGCCCGCTTGTTTGCCCATACTGAGCAGTAAATTAAAATTCCCTTGGCGCTGTTTACCAAATTTAAAATCATCACCTACTGTGAGTGCTTTAACGCCTAGCTTTTTAATTAAAATATCACTAACAAATTGCTCAGCGTGCATATTGGCAAATTGTTGGTTAAAGCTAATACAAATAACCCGCTCAATACCTAAGTTACTTAGTAATCTGAGTTTGTCGCGTAACCGAGTAAGTCGAGCTGGCGCATTGTTTTTAGCAAAAAACTCTTGCGGCTGCGGCTCAAATAACATCACAGTACTGGGTAAGTTATGTGCTTTGGCATCTGTTAACAGCCCTTTTAATACTTCGCCATGGCCTAAATGCACACCGTCAAAATTACCAATAGTCAACACACAACCATAATGTTGCGCTCGAATATTGTGTATACCTCTAATTAACTCCATGCCACCTAATGCCTTTTTCAGCGAGTATTATTAACGACTTTAAAATCGTTCAAAACCACAGGGCTGCCGATTATAATCTTTTTTTTAGTTTGATTCAGTAGTTGCTACACTTTTTATCGTATTTAGTCTTACACCAAGTAAAAACAGCACCGCAAAGTAACTTATTGCAGCAATCACTAGCAATACAATTAACAACATTACTTGCTCATAAAAATGCCATGTAGCCCAATAATAAAGGCTGCTGACGTACCACGTTAAAGCGCCCATTACCAAGCTTGCTACTATGCACTTTACGCTAAAGCGCAGGCTCATTGCAGAAAACTGATACACGTTTTCTTTTTTAAGTTGCCTGTAAAGTAAAAAAGCATTGCAGCTGGCCGACATAGACGTTGCTAAAGCAAGCCCTAAATATCCTATAAACGGGGCTAACATAATATTAAATACCATATTAAGCACCAGCGTAATAATACCAATGCGCACAGGTGTTTTGGTATCTTGGCGCGAGTAAAAACCCGGCGCTAATACTTTAATAAGCATAAAGCTAACTAACCCTACCGAGTAGGCAACCACCCCTAAGCTTACCGCTTTAACATGATCAACATCAGCGTCTTTAAATGCACCGTGATCAAATAACACAGTAATGATAAGCGGGCTTATAACCATTAAACCAACCATGGCGGGTATGCCTAAAAAAATCACAAAACGCACACCCCAATCTAACGTATGCTGAAAATCACTGAGCTTTTTACTGCTATGCAATTTAGAAAGTGCGGGTAAAATAACAGTGGCAATACCAATACCAAATAAACCAAGTGGAAACTCAATTAACCTATCGGAGTAATAAAGCCATGCGATAGAGCCCGTCATTAATAGCGAGGCAATCATGGTGTCGAGCAGTAGGTTAATTTGGCTTATTGAAACACCAAATAATGCCGGTAGCATAAGCTTACGCACTTTTTTAACGTTCTCGTCTTGCCACGCCCAGCGAGGACGAGCCAGCATTTTTGCTCGGTATAAAAATGGTAACTGAAACAACAATTGCACCACCCCGCCCACAAATACACCAATGGCTAACGCATACGCCCCCACGCTAAATTTGTCGTGCAATAAAATGGCGCAGGTAATAATTGAAACATTAAGTAATACGGGCGTAAAAGCAGCCACTGCAAAGCGGTTATACACATTCATTACCGCACCGCTAAGTGCTACCAAACTAACAAATAACAAATACGGAAAAGTTAACTTTAATAAGGAGCTTGCCAGCACAAACTTTTCTGCATTGGGGCCACCTTGCCACCAATCTATAAACCAGCCAGTACCAAATAACGCGGCAATAACAGGCGAGGCAATAACGCCAAAAATAGTCACGCAAAGCAAAATAGTGCCCAGCGTACCGGCAGCCTGTGCTACAAATAACTTAACTTTATCATCGCCATGGTGTTCTTTAATTTCGCTAAGTACAGGCACAAATGCCTGAGCAAAGGCCCCCTCAGCAAATAGTCGGCGTAAAAAATTGGGAATACGGTTAGCAAACAAAAAAACATCAGCAGCTGCACTAGCACCTAATAAGTTTGCAACGACAGCGTCTCGTACTAACCCTAAAATACGCGATATCATTGTCATACAACTTACAATCATACCGGAGCGAAATAATCCTTTTGACACCTTAAACCTACTTAAAAACCTTTAGTTAGCGCAATTATGCCACAGTCTTTTTTATAAATCGCTTTAAAGCACTAGGCTGGGCGTCTGTGCTTTGTTACAATAGCGATATTAACTGCTAAAGCGGCAAATTGATGTTCGTTATAAGGAGCAGTTTTTCTTGAGTTGTTAAATTTAAATTGACATTCATGATAAAAACAGGCATATTCCACGGCCTTTAATTTAAGCTTTATTTAAGATTGTTAGGAGCAAACCTTGGCTAACATCAAGTCTGCAAAAAAACGCGCTATCACTAGCGAAAAAAACCGTCAGCACAACGCAAGCCGTCGTTCAATGATGCGTACTTACTTCAAAAAAGTAACCGCTGCTATTGAAGCTGGCGATAAAGAAGCTGCACAGCAAGCTTTCTCTGTTGCTACACCTATCCTAGACCGTTACGCAACTAAGGGTCTAATTCATAAAAACAAAGCAGCTCGTCATAAGAGCCGTTTAGCAGCTAAAATTAAAGCGCTATAATTTGTTTTATGATTAAAAAACCGGCCTAGGCCGGTTTTTTTATATCTAAAATTTGGTATTTAGCAATCCGCTAAACTTTAAGCTAATTTAACGCATTACTATTAAAGCTGGTTAAACGTTTTCCAAATCGGGATAAAACTTTTTCAACATGGCCGCAATTTTTTTAGGCGTAAATGGCTTAACCACAAATCCTTTAGCACCTTTATCAATGGCTTCTTTAACATTTTCTACTGCTGAATGGGCCGACACCATCACCACATTAGTTTCAGGGTTAATATCATTAATTTGCGCGATTAACTCTTTACCATCGCCGTCAGGCAGTTCAATATCTAAAAAAATCATATTGTAATTAGCTGCTTGGCACTCGCTAATGCATTGTTTAGCCGTTGAAGCCTCTTTAACGTTTTCTATTCCTAAGTGCATGAGCGTTTGGCTCAAAAAACTACGCACTGTGCTAACATCATCTACTATTAAAATTGATAGCTGCGTATCCATGTATCTTCCTCGTAGGCTAAAAGCATTGTATAAGTTATTATATAACTAGATATTTAATCATTTTATTATAGAGACCTACGCTCAAAAGGCCAGATTTGCTTTATGTCAAACAACACAAAAAAACAATCATTGCTTGGTAAAACACCACAAAAAAGAAAAAAAACTGTAAAAAAGCCCCGCAATAGGCCGCAAACAGCACCGCAATCTTCAGCTAACCCAACATCAACCCCAGCAGAGCAGCCTGTAAAATCTAAAAAAGGGTTACTTATTACGCTGGCTATCATTTTTGCCGTAGCCATTATTTTTCCAAAACCTACTTTGCTCACCTATAAAAAATTAGGGTTAGTGAGCGAAAGTATTTATTGGCCTGGGGTCTTTGGGTATGGCCGTACATTACTTGATTCAAACTTACACCCGCAGCTAGACGAGAAGCGCAATGCCCTTTATTTATGCGCAGATATGAAGGCGCCGCAAAGCTGTCAAAAGTACCAACTAATAAAAAATAATGGCTTTTTTGCAGCACTAGCTAGCTACATTTAGCATTAAAAAAACTAATCTGAAAATTTAAAATTACTTGGTTGAAAGGTGTGCAAAAGATCAACATAATGGCGCTCCTTTTTTCAACAACTGAACTATTGAAACGACCATGCTAAACGAGCTAGATTGGCTTTTAAACACTGTATTACTTGCACTAGGTTTAGGTGCATTCTTTATTAACCACATAACAATACTGCGTGTTGCAGCGATTAGTGCATGTGGTCTGTTATTTTTGTCTTTTAGCTTGGATTTAATGTCGTCGAGTGTTATTTCGAATATGAGTTTAGTGTTGATCAATACATTTTACTTGTTCAAAGTATATACGTTTGGACAATTTAATGTAACGCAGAGTTAACATTTCTCCTTAGAATATTTTATAGCCCAGCCTTGCTGGGCTTTTTTATTTGAAAAAATTAAAAGGCTTGGGGAACAGATTGAACTAAGATAAGATTTATCTCGTATTAATCCTCATTTAGGTCTTACTATGTCTTTATCTGATTTCGATTTATTTTTATCTTCTATGGAAGATGTAAAACCTATAAACCACGATACTGTAACTCCCCTTGCAAGTAATCCCAGTGCCACTCTTGCCCAACAAGAAAAACGCAAAGCTGCCGAGCTTAGCCTTGCAAATGACGAAAATTACTTACAATCTGAGCATGTAGAGCTTTTAGACCCGCATGCATTACTCAGTTTTAAAAAAGATGGCGTACAAAGCGCAGTATTTAAAAACTTACGCTTAGCTAAATACCAAGTTGATGCCACATTAGATTTGCATGGCCAATTACTTAAAAACGCACGCACAACATTATTTAACTTTATTACTGATTGCCACCAGCGAAACATTCGCGTTGTATTAGTTCGCCATGGCATTGGTATAAAAAATAAAGCTAAGCCCGGTATACTAAAGAGCTATGTTAATAAGTGGCTACAGGCTCTACCCGAGGTATTAGCGTATCATACCGCTTTAAAGCACCATGGTGGCAGTGGCGCAACATATGTGTTACTTAAAAAAAGTGATGAGAAAAAGCATGAAAACCGAGAGATCCATGCTAAACGGTACTAATTAACTTATTTTACTAAATACCAGTAACGAAGCGCACTTTAGTAATTAAATGGCCTAATGAAAAGTGGGTACTCTTTAATGATCTGGCTTTATTAAGCCAAAAACAAATTAATAGAGCCCACTTTTTATAATGTGTCTACAAGTGCACTTATTCACTTTGTGAAGTTTGTGAACTTTTGCTTTGTGGCACTTGATCGGCACTTGCTTGGTTAAACCAAGCAGACACGCCTAGCACTATAATAGAAACCACTACTAAACTTAGTTTTACTCCGCCTTGACTTGATTTCATACGTTACTCTTATTATTTTTATTTTAGTGACTAAACTTCACAATAATTAAAATTACAAATGTTAACAAGCTGTTTGTTAAACTGTTTTGCTATCTATTAATAACCTTTTGTTCTATTAACCCGATTATTTAATGTAAGGCCGCTTTTTAGGCGATTAATATTTTCTGCAATTTGCGCTGTTACGCTATTTAAATCAGATAACGCGGCGCAGTGTGGTGTAATCGTTATTTTAGCGTTATGCCAAAATGGGTGGTCGTGCGGTAGCGGCTCTTGGGTAAATACATCGAGCGTGGCAGCCCTTAACATTTCACTGTTAAGTGCGTTTATTAAATCTTGCTCTACTAGGTGCTCTCCTCTGGCAACGTTAATTACACAGGCATGGGCCGGTAACTTAGCTAATAAATCGGCATTAATAATACCCTTAGTATCTTTTGTTAGCGGCAGTAGGCATACCAAGTAGTCAATTGTAGGCAGCATTTCATTAAGGCCTTGCTGCTGAGAATATAGACGCACCTGCTCATCGCTTTTTTCAGTTTTTGACCAAGCGCTTACCGTAAAGCCATTCAGGGTTAGTTTTTTGGCGCACGCTTTACCTAGCTCACCAAACCCTAAAATACCCACGTGATTAAATTTATATGCGCGCTTAGGTTTATAATTGCATTGTGATTGCTTAACAAAATACTCTTTTAAACGCAGCTTGTGCGCAAGTACATGGCCTAGCACGTACTCTGCCATATCTTGAGCAAGCTCAGTATCAACAATGCGAACCACGTCTACCTCTTTAGGCAATAAAGACATATTAATACTATCTACACCCGCCCCAAACGATGACACCGCTTTTAAGTTAGGTAATTGCTGCCACAAATCATCTGGTGCATTCCAGGCTAATACAAACTCTACATTGTTGAGCTTTTTACACTCTGGCCATTGCATTATCTCTTCATTGGGTAATAGCTCTTTTAGCTTTGCAATTAGCTTTGTATTATCTCGCCCGGTAATGGCTACTAATACCGACATAGAAGCTCCTAATTTTATTAAATAAATTTTATCTACACTAATAAACAACTGAGCAGCTCGTTATGTGCTCTTTAAAAAGTCACACAACTGCAAAGTAAATGTCACACCCTTTTTTTACTCTAAACAGGATGGTGAATAGGCCAAATTGTAAATGAGGTTAATATGATAAGCGTTGATAAAGTAATAGCAGCAAACTTACCACAATTAGAGAACTCCCCTAAAGTAAAAGGTTTAGTTAAAAAGGGGCTAGGCTACTTATTACATGAACAAGAATTTGTCGCCTTTGGCGATGCTTACCCCCATTTACAAGGGCTAGAGTTTGTTGAACAAGTGCTTGATGAGCTTGACTTTGATACCCGCTACAAACCAAAACAAATTGAAAACATACCCAGCGAAGGTAAGTTGGTTATTGTGGCTAACCATCCCATTGGCTCGCTCGACGCACTTGCGCTGATAAAAGTACTTTCCAGCGTTAGGCAAGATTTAAAAGTGGTTGCCAATCGCATGCTAATGTCGGTCACCCCTATGCATTCATTGCTGTTGCCAGTAGATAATTTATCGGGAACCAGTAAAAAACAAGAATTAAGTAATATACAAAGACACTTAAAAGATGAAGGTGCGTTACTTATTTTTCCTGCGGGAGAGGTCTCGCGTTTAAGCCCTACCGGTATTAAAGATTGCAAGTGGAACAGTGGCTTTTTACGCATGGCTAAAAAAGCAAACAGCCCTGTTTTACCTATTTATATAAAGGCCAAAAACAGCCCGCTTTTTTATGGCACCTCAATGATTTACAAACCACTTGCGAGCTTATTATTAGTAAAAGAAATGTTTAAGCAGCGACAAAAGTCATTAGAGTTTGAAATTGGTGCTTCCATTCCGCCTGAGTCATATTTAATCGAAAACTTAAAAGATAAAGAAATCGTTAATCTCATTCGCAAACAACTTTATCGCCTTACCACTAAAAAGCCCCTTCCTCTTAAAACCCAAACCCCTATTGCAATACCTGAGTGCCGCAAAGAGCTTAAAAAAGCCATAGAGAGTTGTCAGTTATTAGGTAAAACACAAGATGGCATGCATATTCATTTATACCAGTACACTGGTAGCTCTCCAGTGTTTAGAGAGCTTGGACGACTGAGAGAAATTGCCTTTAGAGCGGTAGGTGAAGGCAGCGGAAAACGCCGCGACATCGACAAATATGATATGGATTATCAACACTTAGTGCTATGGGATCCTACGCAGCTAGAATTAGTGGGTGCATATCGCCTTGCTTGTGCAAAGGAAATAATAGAGAAACATGGCCGAGAAGGCTTATACACCGATAGTTTATTTAGTTACACACAAGCAATGAAACCGTATTTAGAGCAAGGTATAGAACTTGGCCGCAGCTTTGTGCAACCTAAATATTGGGGGCGTAAAAGCTTAGACTACTTATGGTACGGTATTGGCGCATTTATTAAAAACTACCCGCAATATCGTTACTTATTTGGCGCGGTGAGCGTTTCTAACGCCTTGCCTGAACAGGCAAAAGCCATGCTCGTGCATTACTATCAACATTATTATAAATCAGAGCAACACCTCGCCACCCCCAATAACGAGTTTAAATTAAGCGAGCAACAACTCACTCAGTGTGAAACTGTTTTTAGTGGCAACGATGTAAAAGAAGACTTTGTAGAATTAAAACATGTACTGGCCAATATGGGGGCACAAGTTCCTACGCTATTTAAGCAATATACTGAGCTGTGCAAGCCTGGCGGCGTAAAGTTTTTAAGCTTTAGTATCGACCCCGACTTTAACAACTGTATTGATGGGTTAGTGCTGGTAGATTTACAAAACGTAAAAGAAAATAAAGCCAAGCGCTATTTAGGTTAGGGCGTGTTGAACTTTACGGATTGAAATTTGTTCAATCTAGGGGCGATTTAATCGCGGCGCGAGGTTTGTAACCTAGTGGGCTCGATAACTGCTCCTGCGTTATTCTAATGACTTACATCCCTGTAAGAATAAGTAAAAACCGAGCAACAAAGAGTTTATCGCCCCTAGGCAGAACCCGAAGGGCAGCGCATGTTTGGCATTTATGCTGCGTTATCGCCTATATAGTGTG
>NZ_PNDP01000057.1:0-529 GCF_005886415.1 Pseudoalteromonas sp. S327
AAGAGATTGTTATCAACACAGAGAACACAGAGAAGAGAAGGAGAAGTAATAGTTACTTGTAGACGCACAGCTTGCTGGCGTTAGTAACCTTCTCAGTGTAGCGCGCAGCGCCTCTGTGCTCTCGGTGGTCAAATTGTTTTGGAAAGTGATTAAGAGATTATTATCACCACAGAGAACATAGAGAAGAGTAAGATAAGTAATAGTTACTTGTAGACGCACAGCTTGCTGGCGTTATTAATATCTTCTCAGTGTAGCGCGCAGCGCCTCTGTGTCCTCGGTGGTAGATTTGTTTTTAAATAAACGATAAAAAGTGATTTTATCACCACAGAGAACATAGAGAACATAGAGAACATAGAGAAGAGTAAGAGAAGTAATAGTTACTTGTATACGTACAGCTTACTGGCGTTATTAATGCCTTCTCAGTGTAGCGCGCAGCGCCTCTGTGCTCTCGGTGGTCAAATCGTTTTGAGTTAAGTTAAATGAGTGCTGCAAAGGTTAAGATTTGTGCATGTGTTTTCAATAGTCTTTT
>NZ_PNDP01000058.1:0-21851 GCF_005886415.1 Pseudoalteromonas sp. S327
GTTACTCCCCATACATAGGCTTTCACGCAGCATAACTGCCAAACATGCGCTGCCCTTCGGGTTCTGCCTAGGGGCGATAAACTCTTTGTTACTCGGTTTTTACTTAGCCCACTAGGTTACAAACCTCGCGCCGCGATTTAATCGCCCCTAGATTGAACAAATTTCAATCCGCAAAGATCAACACGCCCTAAAATAACAAAAAAATTAACGTGCCAGTTTTGCCTAATACAGGCTGTTCTACTTTCAAACTAAACTCCAAAAAAAACAAAATAACTGACTAATACACAATCTTGCTTATAAATAACATGGTAAATGCAAAGCACGACTGCACTCATTACCTACTTAATAGACTCCTTTTGTATGCTCCACGCTATAAGCAGATTTTATATACTCTTAGCCCATGTGTATATTGCTCATTTTTTATGTTCGTTTTTTATAGCTGGCTATTACTTTACCAGTAATAGCCTGAGAGTTTAATTTATGCTGCGCGCTTAGGCTTTTGCTTAATAGCGAGTATGGTTTGTTTAGCTTGCAAATACACTTTGTGCACTGCAAAGGTTAATAAACTCATAAGCACCATTAAGCACAACGTTGGCCAAAACGACTGGGTATGATAACCAAACACGCCCATAAGCCAGCAAATTAGCACCCATTGAATAATGTAAAGGGCCGTTACATGTTTGCTCGCATATAAAAGAGCGCGGGTAATAGGGCCATTAAATTTATTGGCAATGGCATATTCTATTAAGGCTAATGCACATAAATTTAAACCCACTAAATAAATAATACCGCCGCCATTTAAGTGAAAAAAGTTACCAAACTGGCCTTTAAAATCAATAAATAACCACACGGAACCAATCACTAATAATGCGGCCCCTAACTTTGCACACACATTAAATAAATACGCAGCATTATGCTGGCTATTTATATATACACGCCCAAGCACGTAGCCGGTTAATATAGCGCTTACCCATGGAAATACCGGAAAATAAACTTGGTAGTTATTAGCAAAAAACAAATCGCTAATGTAAGGCGAAAGCGCAAACTGCTGCCCCCTTACAAACTGGCTTACAAGTGCAATAGCCATGGCTAAACATGCAATCCATGTGGTTTTCCAGCGGGCAATATTAAGCGCGCCAAACAGCACTAAGCTCACCCCAGCAAGTTGTAAAATATCACCGGTTAACACCATAAATTGTAACTGCCCAGCACTGAGCGGGCTTTGCCAGCCATAGGCATTTATAAATGCCTCGGGCATGGTATTAAATACCTCAATGGGTAGCCAAAATTTTGCCGCATTCATTAAATAGGCAAGTAGTAAAAGCTGTATACCACGCTTAATTAATAACATGGGGGTTTGCCTGCGCGAAAGCGCCATAGACAGCCCCATTGCCACCAAAAACGAAGCGGTGCCTTTGCCAAGTATATGAATAACAGCGCCAAATAGGCTCTCACTTTGAAGCATTGTGCTCGAGTACATCCATAGGGTGTGTACCAAAATCATAATAAAAACGCTCGCACCTCGGGCAAGGTCTATCGTTTTAAGACGTGTGTTCATTGGTTTTAATATCCTTTTTAGGGCAGGTTTGGCATTTTTTATAACCAGCTAAATAATAACGACAGCACGTTAAGCGATCGGCCGTTAATTTAAATGGGGTGTTTAAATTAAAGTGATTGCTGATTAAATTGTGTAGCTGCTGATGGCAATGTGTAGTGTGATCAGCGCTTGCTAAATTTAAGCTATGTGCACGCTCAAATGCGCTGTTAAGGGTGTCGATTAATAAGCGCCCTTGCTCTTTTTTACCCAGCGCATAATCGGTATTTATCCACTTACCTACACAGCTAATAAACTCAATAAGTGCAGTGTTTTGCTCAGCTTTACTTAATATAGGCGCACCGCTGAGGTTAAACCCTCGGCTATAAGCGCCGCTAATTGTTAACTGTAATTGCATGGGATTATGTGCATTTTGTTTAGAAGTACGCCAATAACAATAGGCATAAATAGTTTGCCAACAAAGCTGCAAATATAAATGCCGGCTAATAAATTGCCCAGGCGCATGTGGGTAATGCGCCTTGCAATGAATCGCTAATTTGCGCACTAAATCTAAGCTTGGGTGAGCCGCAGTAGCTGGCTCACTTGGGCAAAATAAAAAGTGCGCAAGGGTTACTGGCTTAGCCATACAACTTTGCCGATACCGGGTTATTTAAACTTCCGGCAAACTGTAAACTGCCTGCTGGGTCGGTTAAATCAACCATTTGTTTATTATTGCCAAGCTGCAAGCGGTTTAAGCAAGAGTGTGCAAATTCATCACTAAAAAAGTCATACTCTTTAAAACGCGCATTTAAGGCAGGGTTAGCCTGTTGATACGCTTTAACACTTTGCGCAACGCCGTGCCAAAAGTCGTGCTCGGTAATGCGCTCTTCTCTTACTAAAATAGCCACTAGGTATCTAAAAAAGCAGTCAAATACATCGGTAAATATGCTCAGTAACTCAAGCTCTTTTGGCATAGCAATATGAATACGCGAAACCTCATCAGGTAAAGGTTCAGTGCTATTAAGCAGTGCCACTTCTTCGCCAATGTCTTTCATGTAAGCACCTACAGGGACTGAATTTTTAAGCTTTAAAATGAGGTTTTCGCCGTGCGGCATAAACACTAATTTATGGGCATAAAAACAATGCACTAACGGGATAAGATAGGCGTTAAAATAGTGTTGCAGCCAAGCGTGTGTGCTTAAACCACTTTGATCTACTAATGCACCTGCCATACTTTTACCGTTGTTATCTAGGTGCAGTAGTGCGGCCATGGTGGTGAGCTGCTCATTATTTTGTAAGTTATGGTTTGGGTTTTCGCGCCATAAACAGGCAAACATTTTACGGTACGGTGTATCGCCCAACGCGCTTTGCTCAAAGGTATGATGCGCATACCCTAAGGTGGCGTACTCTCTTAGTGCAGTAAAGTTGCACGCGCTAAGCGTGGGGTCGTAGTTTACTTTATTAAATACCCAATCATTTATAGCCGGGGTTACCGCCATATAAGCATGCGAAAGCCCGCGCATAAAGCCCATATTTAAAATAGACAGCGCCACTTTTAAATACGGCTTATGCGGATGCGAGCAGTTATATAAGGTGCGAATAGATTGTTGCGCTTGATATAAATCGTCGCCTTCACCTAAGTAAACTAAACGGTTATTGGCAAACTCGTTGGCAAACACCACACTTAATTTATGTTGGTATTGCCACGGGTGGGCAGGCATAAATAGGTAGTCGTCGGGGTTTAGGTTTTGCGTTTTTAGCGCTTTGTTAAACGCATTACGAGTGGTTAAATCAAGCTCGCCACTAATATGGCTTGGGTAATCACTAAAGTATTCACTATAAGCAAAATCACATACTGTTTTGTGCGCCGCTAACCACAGCACTTTAAACGGTTTACCCACCTCTGGCGCATAGCGTAAAAAGTCGCTTTTGCTAAAACCAATTCGGCCATTATTAGCCACAAACGCAGGGTGGCCTTCGCTCATTGCAGCCTCTATTTGTTGCAGCCCTAATTGCGCAAGTTCGGCTGCGCTAAGAGTGTTGTTTTCGCGTTTATAACAGGCACTCGCAAGTGTGGCGTTAAGCTCTTCAAGGTAGGTGGCTAAACGCTCGCCAGTTAAACCCAGCGCAGGGCCTTGCACGCTAAAAAAGTGCAGTACATCAAGCTCTGCTTGCTCATTATTAAGGTTATAAAAGCATAAGCTTGGCTCGTCTATATCTATGTGATTAAGCGCCATAGCACGGCCATTAAATATAAAATAACCCCCTTCAATATTTACTTTAAAACCTTGTGGGGTTTGCTCTGCAACCAATAAGCGCTCGTGTACCAGTTCGCTAATGGCTTTACTTTGTAAGTGCCTGTTAGCCCACTGCCAGTGGTCAAACTTTACATAGTCGGTGTTTATTGGCGTTTGCGCTTTGTGATGTAAATTAACATGCGTTTCAAACGCAGCTTTATTACAAAACCCAAGGTAGGCGTTTTTATCACCAAGGGTTATTTGCTTAGTATGCACAAAGCCTAAACGCTTATTTAAGGTATGAATTTTACTATTGCCAATATCGGGCTCTACTACTACGCGTGCATCGGCATTATGAGTAAAAATACTGTGCAATACGCACTGCATTATTTCAAAACTAAAATGGCGTTTAGGCTGTGTATTTGGGGCAAGTAAAATATGCATGCCGGTATCGTTTGGCAGTACCTCATAGGCAGCTGCGAGTAGCTTGTCGTGCTTTGGGCTGTAAAGCTCAACTAAGGCAAGCAGCTCATTATTTTGCTCAATAACATAGGCATGATGGTGCGGGTTGTTAATTATATCTTGGTAGGCGCTACACATTTGCTCGGGGGTGTGTTTACTCATACCCCAAAAATGGGCGTAAGGTAGTGTAAGCCACTGGCAAATTATGGGCATATCGCTTTGCTGTAGTAACCGCATAGTCATATTACCTGTGTGTTGTAACGTGGTTACAAAAGATGAAAAATACATAAAAACTCCTAAATCTTTTTAATTATTAAGTGGCTGTGTGTGCAGCTTGGCCAACAAATTTAACGCGCCATAGAAAAATAGCGCCAAGGCTTGCAAAGCCAATGGCAGCAAAGTAAAAAGGCACGGTGGTATTAAAATATTCCACACTCATACCCACTAATAACGACGCTAAAATAACGCCAATATTTTGCGCAACATGCACTTTGGCAAAATCACTGCCGTAGTGAGCAGGCTCGCTTTTAGCAAATAGCATCACTTCTAATAAAACCATGACCTGAAATAGCGCTATACCGTATAAAACGCGAGAGCTGACAACTAACCACACCGACTCTTGCGCCTGTAAATAAAGCCCAATAGCGCCAAAAATAAGAGCACACAACAATGTACTGGTGCGGCTAAGCGTAGGAAAAGGTAAGTGCTGCCGAAAGTGGTTAAACAACAGCATAAGTAGGGCTGCAAAAGCAGGAATGGCGTACACAAGCGCACTTTGGAATGCACTGCTTTGTGCGCTCATTCCTTGCCAATGGGTAGTAAAAAACGGCCTAATTAAAAACGCACTAAAGTAAACAACCACGCTTATAAAGCAAAATTGCCAAATAAAATACGGTGTACGAGTACGTGGTTTTTCGCTTTCAATCGCTTGCTGATAAATACCTAACTTTAAGCTCACCATTAAATAGGCGCACAGCAGCACTTGTATAACATCGCCCGCAGCACTTAATAACAATGCATAACGCGGTGCATTTATACTAAAAAAGTACCCTCCCACTAACGCGCCGCCAATAGCACCAAAGTGCATAAGTACCGAAAACAAGCCAATAATAGAAAGATGCTTACTTTGCTGCTCTAAACGCAGTGCAAACGGGTAAATAAGCAGGTAACTGGCTTTGAGCACCAACATAAGCTGATAATAAAACCAAAATTCCCACACGTTAGTTGCAAAATAACAAAGCAAACCAAAGCAGGCGGCAATAACTTGCGTTACAAGCCAAAGAGCCAGCTCATGGTATTTTTTGGCAACCTTTGCCCACAGGGGCAGTGCGAGCATAACGGTAATACAACAGTTAGCTACGAATACCCCAATAAGTGTGGGATTACTTACAGAAAATTCGCTGGCAAAAAATTGCGGATAAAACGGCAGTAATAAGGTGTCGCACACTACCGAAATAACCGTAAGCAAAATAAGCGCTAAACGTAAACTCATGCGGCGTTACTCTTTTGCTGTGAATGGGTTTCTACATCGCTTAAATCAAAACACTGAAAAGCAATTTTTTGCTCAACCTGATACGGCGCATAACCGAGTATTTCGCGCAAAATTATACTGTTGCGATAACACGCCATGCCTAAATCGGGGGTTACAAAACCATGGGTGTGCTGCTCTGCATTTTGTACAAATATACGTTTTTGGTCGGTGTCTACCGCATACTCGCGGCTAACTAAATAGCGGCCTTGTTCATCTTCTGGGAGTTGCTGTGCAATGGGGTTTAAAAAAGCAGGGCGCTTGTATTTAAAGCCTGTGGCACAAATTAAGTAATCGGTTTTTATTTCAAAGGCTTCATTTAGCTCTTGATGATAAAACTCAGTGACTAAGCGACCAGCACTTTTACGTGTATTAGTAAGCTTGCTGTTAGTTTTAAATGTGGTAGAAATGGGCCCATCTAGGCTTTGCGCGTAAAGGGTGTCAAAAATGTCATTAATTAAATCGCCATTAATGCCTTTAAATAAGTTTTTTTGATTTTGATTAAGCCAATCTCGTTGCTCAGTTTTTAAATTATAAAAGTAATCAACATACTCAGGAGAGGTCATCTCAAGGGTGAGTTTAGTGTATTCCAGCGGAAAATAACGCGGCGATCGCGCAATCCAATCTAGTTGCAAACCTTGTGGCACGGCTTGTTGTAATAAGGTGTGATAAATTTCAGCCGCACTTTGCCCAGCTCCTACAACCGTAACGCGTTTAGCTGCTTTTAGCTCATCAAGGCGGTGGCAAAAATCGCTACTGTGCAGTACGTTATTAGAATTACTTTGCACTGCGCAATCAGGGATGTATGGGGCAGGGCCAGTGCCAAGCACTAAGTGGCGCGTAACATAGTGTTGCTCCCCATTTGGGGTTTTACAGGTAACGGTATAGCACTCACTTTGCTGGCAAAATTCAACCTTAGTTACACTTTGCTCAAAGCTTACGTTGCTAAGCTGCGAGCACACCCACTGGCAATAGAGATTGTATTCTTTACGCAGTAAAAAAAAGCTCTCGCGAATATAAAATGGGTATAAGCGATTATTAAGCTTGGCATAATTTAAAAAACTGTACTTACTGGTAGGGTCTGCAAGAGTCACCAAGTCAGACATAAACGGCGTTTGTAAAGTAACACCTTCTAGCATCATGCCGGGGTGCCAATCAAATTGGCTACGCTGCTCTAAAAATAAGCTTTTAACACCCTCTAGCGGCTCACTTAAACACGCTAACGATAAATTAAACGGGCCAAGGCCAATGGCTATAAAGTCATAGGGTTGGTTACTCATTATTTTTGCTCCTTATACGTTTGCCACGCAATAGTGCTAATTTGTTCAAGCACGGCGCGTACATCGCTCAATTGGCACTGGGTATTAAGTAACGTAAATTTAAGGTAATGACGGCCGTTAATTTTGGTGCGCGCAATCATGGCTTCACCAGTATTTAAGAATGTTTGGCGTACATGCAGGTTTAGGGTGTCGAGTAAATCGGGGTTATGTTTTAGCTCCTCTGGCGCAAAGCGAAATACCAATGCGCTAAGTTCTGGATAATTTATAACTTCAAAATCTGGGTGGTCGTTAAGAACAATGTGGGTTTGACGAGCAAGGCCAATTACTTTATCAAACGCTCGACCAAGTGGCGCTTCACCCATGGTGCGCAGTGTTAACCAAAGCTTTAGGGCATCAAAACGGCGTGTGGTCTGTAAGCTTTTATCAACTAAATTTGGCGTACCATTGCCGGCCTCAGCAAGCGGGTTTAGATAGTCGGCGTAAAGGGTAATGTGGCTAAAATGGCGTTTGTCACTTAATAAAAAAGCACTGCAGCTAACCGGTTGCATAAACGATTTATGGTAATCAATGGTAATTGAATCTACTTGTTCTATGCCGTTTAAAGCACTTCGGTGATGCTCGCTTACCAATAATCCGCCGCCGTATGCGCCATCAACATGGCACCAAAGCTGCTCTTTTTTAGCAAGTGTTGCTATGTCTTCAACAGGGTCAATTGAGCCAAAATCGGTTGTACCTGCGGTAATTACCACAGCGATAGGTAAATCGCCCTTGGCTTTAGAATCCGCAATTGCGTGGTTAAGTGCGTCCATATCCATTTGCATTTTATTGTTTGTAGCCACGGGCACTACCGCGTTATAACCAAGGCCCAATAATGCCGCTGCCTTTTGAATACTAAAATGCGCAACCTCAGAGCAATAAATACGAAAACGTGAGGCTACTTCAGGCAAGCCTTGCAGTTTTACTTCATGATTAGGTGCATAGCGGCTCACTGCAACTTCGCGAGCAACAAGCATAGCCATTAAGTTCGATTGCGTACCACCACTGGTAAAAACGCCATCGGCAGTGCTAGGTAATTTTGCTTTTTCACAGCTCCAATCAATTAATTTTTGTTCAATAAGGGTCGCGCCAGCGCTTTGATCCCAGGTGTCTACCGACGTGTTGATTGCGCCAATGATGTGCTCAGCCACAACCGCAGGGTACGTAACGGGGCAATTTAAATGCGCCATATAACGCGGATGATGAAAATACACAGCGTGATCTAAATACACACTTTTAAGCTCGTTTAAAACTGCAGGAAAATCAGCAAGAGGTTTGGCTAAATCTACATCATTTACAGTGGCGGCTAGCGTATTAACAGACACGCCAGAAAACGGCTTTTGCGCTTTAGCCATAGCTTGTTGTACAGCCGAAAGCCCCTGCAACGACGCTATTTGGTAGTTAATAAACTGATCGAGATTAAATTGAGGAGGTAACCCGTTTTGCTCAAATATTGCTTTATTTTCGACAGGGCTGAGCTGCGCCGATTGTAATTGTGACATATTCGCTCCTTGGTTGTACTTGTATTGGGGTTGAGGATCTTAATAGTAACAATTTGCATTTACAATAATGATTAAGGGTTAGATATAGGTTTATTTCCGCAATTAGGAGTGATTGATTAGTTATAAGGAATTACTTTTAAAACTAACAAAGTATATAAAATGAGCTATGAAAGGGTGCCAAAATGTGTGCTAAATAATGACAGTTTGTAAAATAGTTCGATAGTTGAAATATAAGAGTTGAGAAATGGGGGGGTAGCTAAAAGCGAACGTATTATAAGTGTGCAGTACCACTATAAGAAGTAAACCCCCTTTACAACTCGGCTAAACCTTAAATGCTAAAGAGGGATATAAAAGTAAAAATGCAGCTTAATTGATATCTTCAAGCTTATTTTTTAAATCCACTAGATCGGTGGCTACGGTGGTTGGCTGAATTTCCCACGGATCAAAAATAGAATCCTCAGAGCGTTTTATCCATGCTCCGCGCATACCATGTGAAATAGCGCCGGTAATATCAAACGGGTTACTCGAAATAAGCCACGTGTTTGCGCCCGTTGAATTTGTTTCGCGTAAGAAATGGCTGTAAACACCTGGGTTTGGCTTAAATGTTTTCATATCGTCGGCACTTACAACGCCTTCAAAAAGCTCACTAATACCTGCAGTTTCGAGCAATTTATTAACCGCATCAGCAGCGCCATTTGAAAATGCAAACAATCGGTAATTTTGCGCTTTAAGTTGCTCAAGGCCTTTTTTAACATCGTCAAAGGCCGGTAAAATTTTATACTGCTCAAGCAATTGCTGCTTCTGATCGTCACTAAGCTGCGTTTTATGCGCTAAACACGCGTAATCGAGGGCATGTTTGGTACATAACGAAAACGGTATATAGTTTTGCATCAACCCACGCCTAAACGAATACTCTAATTGTTTTTCGCGCCATGTATTTGAAAAGTTTTGCGCGTTATTGCCTATCATATCTTCAAGTAAAGACAGCACGCCGTGAGTGTTTATAAGCGTACCGTATACGTCAAATGCGAGTGTGGTTGCCATGTTTGCTCCCAATAAATTTAAGATACTTGTAAGTTAATCGTTTTGAGCTTAACTTACTTTGAACGATTGCTCAAATTAATAAAGTTTACAACACGATTGCAGCGCCTATTATTTAAAAACGATACAAATTAAAGGACTAAATAACATAGTATGAAAATATATTTTTTAATTTACGACAAAGTTGAAGAGCTGGATTTAGTTGGTTCTTGGGAACTAATAGGCCTGCTGGCAGAAAAGGGGCTATGTGAAAAACCCAAATTAATATCGCTAAATTCTATGACTCCCTCAGGTGAGCACGGCATGCGTTTTAGTGCCAATTATCATTTTACTGACCCAGTGCAGCCCGATGTATTATTTGTACCTGGCGGTAGTGGTGCACGTATAGCAATGGAAGACCTTGACGTTATTAATTATCTTAAAAAAACAGCTGAAAACTGCCACAGTGTTTTATCTATTTGCACTGGTATGTATTTAATGCAAAAAGCGGGGCTATTTAAGCATAAAAAAGTAACCACCCATTGGGCTTTTTTAGAGCACCTTAAAAAAGATAACACTGTAACCGTAGTTGAAGAACGCTTTGTAAAAGATGGCAATATTTGGTCTTGTGCGGGTGTTTCAGCAGGTATGGATATGTGCCTTGCTTTTATTGCCGATTATTTTAGTGAAGATGTTGCCTCCACCATACAGTTAGACGCAGAATACTATCCGTCACCAATTATTTATGGTGAAGCGCATAAAAATAGCGCCACATCTAATTACATTAAAAAGCTGCGTTAAAGCCCACTTTATAACTTTATGTTGGGCTTTGCTGCTCTTAACCCAACATACGCTTTGTAAACCCCCATTACACTTTGATTAAAAAAACACAAGGCGCTTACAGCGTGCTGATTAAAATTAATAAAACTTATAGGTATCAAGCGCTAAAATATCCATTTCAATATCACTAAAGAGTTTTTCAACTTGCTTGCCGCCTGCGCCCATAGCAGCAAAGAGTGGTAAAAAATGCTCTTGGGTAGGGTGGTTAAATAACACATGGGGTGCATCGGCTAAGTAATTTAAAAGTGCGGGTGTGTCTTGCGCTAAAAGCGCGTGTTCAACCCATTGGGTAAACGCTTTTACCATTTGTACACGGTTAGGTGTAGCAGGGGTTTTAAACACTTCTCGTAGGTTGTGGCTAATGCCGCCAGAGCCAATAATTAATATATTATCGTCACGAAGTGGGGCAAGTAACTGCCCATATTCATACATGGCTTTTGCGCCTAATTGAGTATTTATAGATACTTGTACAATAGGAATATTTGCCTGCGGGTACATTAAGCGCAGTGGTATCCATACACCATGATCCCAGCCTTGGCGTTCATCAAGTATTGCTGTAATGCCTTTATTTTTAAATAACGTTGCAATATTACCCGCAAGCTCAGGATGACCTGGAGCTGGGTATTTAATGTTATACATATGCGCAGGAAAATTATAAAAGTCGTGAATGGTTTCAGGCTCACGCCCTGCGGTTATTACAATATTATGAGCCGCTTCATCGTGGGCCATATCAAAGTGCGCCGAAAAAATAACAATAGCGCGTGGCGTGTTGAGTGACTTGCCAAGCGCTTTTAAAAAGTCGGACGTTGGCGATTGCTGTACGGCCATAATAGGTGAACCGTGAGAGATAAATAGTGCAGGTTGGGCCATGGTAATACCTAAGGGTTTTATTAATATACCCGTATTTTATTGGCTTTTATTTTGTTAATAAATAAAGCGCACATTGAGATATTATAAATACAGTATTGTTAAACTGATTTTTATTTGCCCCCACGTTAAAAAGCCGATGCATAAACATCGGCTTTTAAATTAACACTAAATAAGCAATAAGGCGTGTTAGTAGTTAATTGCACCACCATCAACGTTAATACATTGTCCGGTCATAAAATCGCTGTCTTCACTGGCTAAAAAGTAAATAGGGCCAAGTAAGTCTTCAGGCTCCATTGCACGTTTAATTACTCGTGAGCCTAGTGTGCTATTTTTAGCTTTATCAAACTGTGCGTTATTTTTAACGCTTTCGGTTAAGCCAACTAATAGGCAATTAACTAAAATATTATCGTTAGCAAGCTCAGTGGCCAACGCACGTGTTTGCCCAACAACCGCGCCTTTAGATGCCACATAATGGCAAAACATAGGTGCACCGCGTAAAAATGTACCCGATGCAATGTTAATGATTTTACCGCGGCCTAATTTACGCATGCTAGGCAACACTGCTTTGGTACATTGAAAAGGCCCGCGGGCATTTACGCGCATAACTAAATCCCATTCGTCTTCAGATATTTCCCAAAATGGCTTAAGCTCAAGCGCAGCAAATATAGCGGCATTGTTAACTAATATTTCAACCGGGCCAAATTCAGCTTCGGTTTGTTTTACCATGGCATCTAACGATTCACTATTCGTTACATCTACTTTGCAGCCTATTGCTTGGCCGCCAGCGGCAATAATTTCAGCTACGGCTGCGCTTGGGTCGGCTAAATCAGCAAGCACAACTTTAGCGCCTTGTTGAGCTAAACCCTTCGCGTAAGCAGCGCCAATACCTTGTGCTGCACCAGTAACGATGGCTACTTTGTTGTTTAATCTTTTCATGGCTTTATCTCTTAGTCATTAATAAAAATATAAGCGTGCTTATTCACGTACAGCGATACTGCATTATTAATAAACCCGACTTGGCGTTAGAATGGATAAAAAGAAGCGTGATTGCTGCAGTAGCACGTATTAACTCCATTTTGTTGTAAATAAATAGTTATTTACGCAAAAAAATGTGTTTATAACGCTATAAAAACTCACTAACTGTGCAAAAATGCGATATGTGGACTTTAACTGTTTTTATAAACATAATTAATACGATCTTTATTTAAAAATTATAAACAAGGCATTGCTAATAATGGATAAGCTAACCACCATGAAGACTTTTGTAAATGTTGTACAAGAGGGGTCTTTTTCTAAAGCTGCCGATAAGCTCGATATATCGCCGCAACTTGTGAGCAAGTATGTGTCTGCGCTAGAAGAGGGGCTTGCTACCCGATTACTGCACCGCACCACGCGCAAAGTAAGCACTACCGAGGCGGGAGATCACTATTTTACCCGCTGCTTACAGGTGCTAGACGATATAGACGACATGGAAAATTCGCTCGATAACCTAAACGAAAATGTCTCTGGTGTACTCAGTATTAGTGCCCCTATGTCGTTTGGGGTAAAGCACTTAGCACCGCTATTGGTTGAGTTTCAAAAGCGTTATCCAAATTTAAAATTAGATCTAAACCTTACCGACCAGTTTGTTGATATTGTTGAGCAAGGTATTGATATAGCGCTGCGCATTGGGGTTTTAAAAAGCTCTTCACTTATTGCTAAAAAAATAGCGCCTATTAGGTTAGCGGTATTTGCCTCTCCTTCTTATTTAGCGCAGCACGGCACGCCTACTACCTTAGAAGAGCTGCAATCGCATAACTATTTACGCTACGCACACACCGAGCCTACCAAAAAGCTACGTGGAGCGAACGAGCTTAAAAACGAGTTAAAGCTTGAAAGTAACCTAGTTGCTAACAATGGCGACCTGCTACTCAATGCCGCTATAGCAGGTGGCGGTATTGCCATGCAGCCAACATTTATAGCTGGTGAGGCGATGGCACAGGGTAAAGTAGTACGTATATTAAAAGACTACGAGCCTGAGCCAATAGGGCTTTATATGGTGTACGCAAACAGGCAGTTTTTACCCAGTAAAGTGCGCGCGTTTGTTGATTTTGCGAGCAATTATTACACCGATACACCTTATTGGGATTTAGGAGAGTGAGATGTCAATCACCAACCAATTAGCGTTATTTGTTGACGTAGTACAGCAAGGCTCATTTGCTAAAGCCGCGGCGCTGCACGATATGGACAACTCATCGCTTTCAAAGCAAATTAAAAAGCTAGAAAGCAGTTTAGGTATTCAATTACTTAATCGTTCTACGCGCTCGTTTTCGCTTACCTCCGCAGGGGAGGAAATACTCCAGCAAGCGCATATTTTAATTGATACGCTCAGTGATATTCATAGCATTGCCGACTCCTACCAAGCAAAACCTAAAGGTATTTTGCGCATTACCTCGGGCATGTTTTTTGGGCAGCAGTATGTGCAGCCTGCCATTAATTTATTTATGCAAAAATACCCTGAGGTAAAAATAACCCTCATGCTTGATGATAAGCGCAACGATATTATTGCCGATCATTACGATTTAGCATTTAGAATTGGCAAATTGAATGACTCCAATCTAATGGCAAAAAAAATATCTGACATGCACTTTGCTTTGGTTGCCTCTAATGACTTTATTGCACGCCATGGTATGCCAAGCACACCCGAAGAACTTATCGCCTTACCTGCAGTGGTTTATGGCAATGGCGATGTAAGCCTAGATCAAATTAAATTAAGCACCCAGCCTCATGGTAATGAATACAAAACCCACAAAATAAAAGGCAACTATAAGGTAAGCGATGTACGCGCCATGCTTGATGCCACAAAAGCGGGTTTAGGGTATGTGATGCTAGATTTATTTAACTTAGAAAAACCCATAGACGAAATGGGGCTAGTGCCGCTATTAACTAATTATAAGCTTAGCGCATCGGGCACAGGTATTTATGCGCTGTATCCGCACCGTAAACAAACACCACTGGTGAGCGAATTTATAAAAACTGTACAAGAGTATATTGGCAGCCCTGCATTTTGGGTAAAACATATTCCTAATTACAACCAGTTATATAAATAATAGCCACAAAAAAGCCCCGTTAGGGGCTTGGGTATACTCAAAAAAAACTATATTAGCTAAAGACCTTAAAAGCCTTCTAACACCACTTTACCTTTAGCGGTTTGCGATTCAAGATGCTGATGCGCTTTGCGTAAATTGGCTGCGTTAATTTTACCTAAGTGCTCACCTACCGTAGTTTTAATTAGCCCTTGGTCAATCATAGTGGCTACGTTGTTTAAAATAACGTGTTGCTCTTGCATGTCGTCGGTTTTAAATAACGAGCGAGTAAACATAAGCTCCCAATGTACCGACACGCTTTTGTTTTTAAATGGCACAATATTAAGTGTTTCAGGGTCATCAATAAGGGCAAATTGACCTTGTGGCTTCACTACTTTTTCAATTTCAGGTAAGTGCTGCTCTGTATTGTTTAAGCTAACAACGTAATCCACTTCGCTTAAGTTTTTAGCTGCAAATTCTTCACTTAACGGGTTACGGTGATTAACAATAGTGTCGGCACCTAAATCTTCTAACCACGATGTTGTTTCAGCACGAGAGGCACTGGCAATAATATTTAATTTAGTGCGCTGCTTTAATAGCTGCACCATAATTGAGCCCACACCACCGGCGGCACCAATAACTAAAATGCTTTTAGAATCATCATTTTTAGCTACGTTTAAACGGTCAAACAATAATTCCCACGCAGTAATGCTGGTAAGCGGTAATGCTGCGGCTTCGCCATACGAAAGCGAGCTTGGCATATGGCCAACAATACGCTCGTCAACTAATTGAAACTGCGCGTTACTGCCTGAGCGCGTAATGTCGCCTGCGTACCATACTTTGTCGCCTGGCTTAAATAGCGATACGTTTTCGCCAACCGATTTAACAACCCCAGTTGCATCCCAACCAATTACTTTATATTCGCCCTCAGCTGCTGGCATTGCTTGGCGAATTTTAAAATCAACCGGGTTAACCGATACCGCTTTAACTTCTACTAAAATATCGTGGCCGTGTGCTGTTGGCGTTTCAAGTTCAATGTCTTGTAATGATAATTCGTTTTCGATAGGTAAACTTTTTTGATATCCAATTGCTTTCATGGGAGTTGCCTCGTTAGCTAGTTAATACTCTGTGTTGATGACGCTATTTTGGCTTTATCAAGAGCATTAAAAAAGAGACAAAATACCCAATTATTATGGAAATAAAACTCCATAATAAAATAGGTAAATAATTAAAATTTCATTGCACATAGCTGTTATCGTTTTAAATTAATAATACCTTATTAACTGTAACGGGGGTTTACAGTTAGGTTATATTTAGCTCAGTTAATTTATTCCATACACTTTCGCCACCGGGGTGCAAAGCCGCATGATACCTATACGCATAGTAAGTTATTGGCACGCAGTGGTGCGCACTCCCTACAACTACCAAGGTATTATTTTTAAGCTCGTTTGATATAACGTAGTCAGGCAGCCAGGCAATTCCATTGCCCGCTACAGCGTGCACTTTTAAAAGCTCAGTCATGGATGAAACAAACACCTTTTTAAGCTTAGCGCCCGATATAATAGGCTCTAACTGCCGGCCCATGTAGGAGTCGAGGCTGTAGGCTAAATGCGGTATAGGCGCTGCGCTTTCTAGGTTATATAAGGCTTTGCCTTGCTTGTCACAGGCGCTAACAGGTAACAACTTAGCATTACCTATTTTTTGATGACTAAACGGCGGCAGTTTAAGGCGTTCGTTATCAAAGGCAATTAGTAAGTCGCATTCACCTTGCTCTAGCGCTTCGGTGGCTTTATCTACGTCTATAGCCTCTAAATTAAGTACAATGTCGCGCTCATCTTGCGTTTGAAAGTTAGCGAGTTGTAAGGTTAAAAAACTCGCTAAAGAATGTGCGGCTGCAACCTTTACAGAATAATTTTGCTGCACCGATAACTCCTCAAGCATGCTAACCGAGGTATTCATTTGGTTAACTAAATTACGCGCCGTTATATGAAATATTTTACCGCTTGGGGTAAGGGTAATAGGCAAGTTTTCTCGGTCGATTAGGGCTGCGCCAAGGGCGTCTTCAAGGGCTTTTATACGCCGACTAAATGCAGGTTGCGTAATATGCCTAAGCTTTGCCGCTTGCGAAAAGCTTTTTGTGTGCGAGAGCGTTAAAAAATCTTCTAACCATTTACTTTCAATATTCATAGCGACCACTTAGTTATGCAATTTGTGCATGGGTGGTAAAATAATAGCATTATTCAAACTAAATAAAACACTATAAATTAAGCCTATAAACTCAATAACCGGAATGCAATCATGCTTAGAACTCTTGGCGTATTAGGTGGAATGGGGCCTTTGGCTACCGCCTCATTTATGAATCAGGTAATTGCGCTATCGCCCGCTAAAAATGATCAAGAGCATATACCTATGTTTATAAGGAATATCCCGCAAATTCCTGACAGAACAAAATTTTTAATGAGTCTTGAAGGTGAAAACCCATTTTTTGAGCTTAAAAAAGGCTTTAAAGAGCTAACAAGCTTAGGTGTAAGTTGTATTGTTATTCCGTGTAATACCGCGCATTACTGGTACGACGCGCTCACTAAAAATGCCGATGTACACACCATTAGCATTGTAAAAAGCGTTATAAAACAAGTAAAAGCCACGGGCAAACAAAAGGTTGGCATTTTAGCCACTACCGCTACGCTTAATATGGGCATTTACCAAAATGCGTTTAAGCAGCACAATATTGATTTTGTTGAACCAAACACTCAACAACAAGCAGCCATAATGGATGGGATAACCGCCGTAAAAGCGGGCGATTTAAATAAAGGTCGCCACTTGTTAAGCAAGGCATACGACTTAATGCTTGCTCAAGGTGCTGACTGCGTGTTGTTTGGCTGTACAGAAATACCGCTTGTGTTAAATGAACAAGCCAAACACTCGCCAGAAACTTGCCTAGATACCATCGCTATTTTAGCGCAAGAGTGCGTTAATTGGGCATATGCAAACGCCCATCAATCAACGCTTTCAAGTGTGGCATAGAAAATATCAGTTTAAACTAGAGCTAATTAATTTAGCTCTTTTGCAAAGCGTTTTCGATAGCGCTTTGTAAGCTTTGCAGCGCGCATTTGGTCACTTATTAAAGTAAAAATAGCCGAGGCATTTGCTTTAACGCGTTTGCCTTGGCCCACTCGGCGAATTTGCCTTTTTACCAGCGCCATAGTGGCAAGCCCTGCAAGGGTTTTGTCTTTAAACGTAACACGCGGCATAAGCAGGTTTTGCGTTGGCTGTGTTTGCCAGCAATTAACTAAATTAGGCTGATAAGCCAGTGCCGTGGCCATACCAACGAGCGCTACGCCTGAGCTAATTACTTTATTTGCCACATCTAATCGGCTAATGCCACCGGTGGTCATAATGGGTATGTTTGATTGCTCGCTAATTGCTTTGGCAAACTCTAAAAAGTACGCCTCACGTGCAAGTGTACGCTCATCGCCTGTTTGTCCTTGCATAGCTGGTGCTTCGTAACTTCCGCCCGAAAGCTCTACAAAATCAAGCTTTAATGCACTAAGCATATTAACAACTGCTTGCGCATCATGCGGTTCAAAGCCGCCGCGCTGAAAATCGGCTGAGTTTAACTTAACCGATACCGAAAAACCGGCGCTGCATTGCGCTTTAATACTGCGTGTTATTTCAAGTAATAATCGCGCGCGATTCTCAAGGCTACCGCCCCATTCGTCATCACGCTTATTAGTTAGTGGAGATAAAAACTGCGCTAATAAATAGCCATGTGCAGCGTGTATTTGCACGCCATTAAAACCTGCTTTTTCGGCCTGTTGCGCTGTATGGGTAAAACGAGCGATAACATCACTAATCTCGCTTTTATCCATAGCTGTTGGCTGGGCAAATAAGTGAGAGTGCTTACCCATATTAAGCGCAATATCAGAGGCACTTAGCGCTTTACCACCCATTTTTTGAAATACTTGGCGGCCAGGGTGATTTATTTGCATCACAATTTTACAGTCGTTTTGCTGCCCTAAATGAGCAAGCTCTGCAAAAGGCGCTATATCGGTTTGCTGCTCGAGGGCAAGGCCGCCTGGCCCTGTCATTGCAAGGTGGTCGACCATAACATTGCCAGTAATAATTAACCCGCAACCGCCTTTTGCCCATTCGTTGTATACATTTTTAAGCATTTGCGATGGCGTTAGATCGGCCTCTGCGAGGTTCTCTTCCATAGCGGCTTTTACTACTCGGTTTTTAAGCGTTAAACCGCTTGGTAGGGTAAAGGGCGTAAATACAGCAGATTGTTCAAACTCAGACATAAATATAAACCATAAATTGACATTACAGGCACTATAACCTTAAAGTCAGCTTTAAGGTCAACCCGCTTTTTATAGTAGAGGTAATAATGAAAATAGGTGAACTAGCTAAGCACTCGGGTATTGCAGCAAGCACCATACGGTATTACGAAAGTATAGGGCTGCTGCCACACGGCGTGCGAAATAACAACGGGTATAGGCAATACGACAAAGCCAGTGTAGAGCAGCTTAAAATGATTAAGTTTGCACAAAGTTTAGGGTTTTCGCTTGAAGAAATCCCCTCCCTGCGTAAGCCTAATGAGGAGCTAGATCACAACGCCATTATTGAGCGCCTCACTCAAAAACAACATGAAGCTAATGCACTAATAGAGCAGCTACAGCGTAAGTCAGAGCGTATTGGTAATTTAATTACACTGCTTAATGCAAGTTGGTCTAATGGAGAGTGTATTGGCGATGAAAAAGTAAATGAGTTATTGAATGAGGTGGAGTATTAAAGGCGTAAGCGAGTACATGCGAGCTTTAGTTGTATTAGTTTTGCGGCGCTTTACCATGAAAATTGATATAAAGCTTTTGTAAGTTGGCAGGCACTAGAGGCCAACCAACCGCAATAGTATGAGAACTTGCGCCCCAAAATAATGTTTCTACGTAATATACGTCTATGTATTCAATTACTTTTGCCTCAGCGTTTACTAGCTTTTCAGCCATAAAACTTAAATAACGCTGGGCTTGCTCCACATAGCCAAGAGCAAAAGCGTGTGTTGTGGCTTTAGAAAACGCCTCCATTTTAAACGTGGTTTCGTCTTTATCATATATGCTCAGCAACGCTTTAACTTCAGGGAATTGAGCAGTAATTTCGTGCAATAACTTATAAATTACAACATCCGTTTTCATCACTTGAACTCCGCGCTTAAAAGTCCAAAGCATTTCAGATCGTGAAATTGCCCTTTCCAAAAACCACTTTGGCGCCTTGTGCCTTCTTCACAAAAGCCAAGCTTTATTAAAAGCGCCTCTGATGCGTTATTTCCTGGTACTGTGTCGGCTTGTATTCGATTTATAGCACCGCAACTTAGCAATCCATCAAAGGCAGCTTTTATAATCATATGAATAGCCTCAAAAGCATAGCCTGTACCCCAATACTGGCTATTAAGGTCGTAACCAATAAATGCGTGCTTCATTGGTACTGACCAACTATTAAAACCGCAAGTACCTATTAACTCATCAGTATTTTTTAAACGGATAGCCCAGCGGATCCCTTCTCCATTTTTATACCGAATATTGAAAAATTCGATTAACTTATCGGCCTGAGAAACTTGAGTAAAGGGCGCCAGATCATAGTATTTAGTAACACCTTGGTCTGAAAAAAGAGCAAAAATAGCGTCTCTATCCTCATAATTAATGGGGGTTAACGCTAACCTTTGCGAATTGAGTAAGGGAAAAACCATTAACCTTCCTTTTAATGTATAAAACAGTAGAGATAAATCGAATTTAATCTAGCTCTAATTGGGCTTTTTCTACGCTTTCGTTTGGTAGCTCTTTTTGAACCGATACACCTAGCTCTTTAAATTCTGAAGCTTGTTTAATTAAGTTACCTTTACCACGGTAAAGCTGTGAAAAGGCTTTATCGTAGCTTTCTTTTGCACGGTCTAGTTGCTTGCCAACACCTTCCATACTCGTTAAAAAGCCATTGAGCTTGTTGTAAAAGCGCTCTGCACGATTCGCCAGCTCTTTAGAGTATTTGGTTTGCTCTTCGAAGCGCCACAGCTGTTTAACAATATTAAGGCTTGTAAGCAGAGTCGTTGGTGTAGCAACTAAAATGTTTTTTTCGATAGCTTGTTGGTAAATATCGCTTTGATATTTAAGCGCCTCTACAAATGCAGATTCTATAGGCACAAACATGATAACTACTTCAGGCGAATTTATACCAGGGAGACGATCGTACGATTTACTGGCAAGCTCGTTAATACGCGCGGTAACAGCATTTACATGCTCTTTAATTGCTTGGCTAGCCTCTAGCTCATTTTCGGCATTAACGTAGCGGGTATAAGCATTTAGCGATGTTTTAGCGTCAATCACTAAGTGGCGGCCCTGAGGTAAATACACCACTACGTCGGGGCGCAGTCGACCGTCTTCGGTATTAAACGATACTTCGCGTTTGTAGTCGGTACCCGCGCGAAGGCCTGCGCTGTCGAGTACGTTTTCGAGCATCAGTTCACCCCAATTACCTTGGGTCTTTTTTTGCCCTTGTAAGGCATTACTAAGTTTATCGGCTTGCTCGGTAATAGCTTGGCTTTTAGCTTGCAAGTGCAGTAGCTCAGTTTTAAGGGCAGCACGTTGTTTTAAGTCTTCAACGTGAATCGATTCCATTTTATCTCTAAAGCCTTTTAGCTCCCCTTGAACTGGTTTTAATAGTTGCTCAATGCTTTCTTGGTTTAGGGTTTTAAAGCTTTGCGATTTTTCTTCTAAAATTTTATTAGCTAAGTTTTCAAACTCTTTTTTAAGCACATTTTTGCTTTGCTCGATTTGTGCAAGCTGCTCGGTAAAGTTTTGCTGCTTTTGCTCAAGCGTAGTTCGCATATTATTAAGCTCAATATCGCGCTGGTTATATTGCTCTCGCAAGGCACTAAGTTCGCCTTCGGCTTTACGCCAAAAATGGTTGTATTGAACACTTTGTTTTTCTTGCTCGCTAAAGCGAGTTTTAAAATGCTGCGCTTCATCGCGTTGCTCTTGATGTGATTGCTCGAGCAGCTCGTGCTCATCAAATAAGGCCGTGTATTGCAGCTGTTTATTGTCATACTGGTTTTGTAATAACGATAACTGTTGCTGTTGCTCGCTAATGTGTTGTTTTAATTTATTACGAGAAGGGAGCGACACTAGGCCATATAGTACGAGCCCTGTTGCAAGCCCTGCGCTGGCACTTAACCAATCTATATGCGTTAATAACTGAGTAAACATAAAATAAACTTATAAAATTTAGAGACATGCCATCATAACGAATAAAGGTAGTGGGGGGTAGGGGCGTAACATTTACTAAAGGCATAAAAAAAGCCAGCTAAAAGGGCTGGCTCAATCATTACTAAATTTAGTAACCAATCAGGGAAATCAACATGAAGCTTGTGATAACTGCAATTAATCAACAAGCATAATAGTAGACGCCACTCATTAAATTAAGTTCACATAAA